>CAZJOB010000010.1:25638-25884 GCA_964547435.1 uncultured Desulfatiglans sp.
GTAACCTCTCTTCTCATGTGTCACAGGCAAGGTCTTTTCCGGCGCCACCACGGCGATACCCTCATGAATTGAATACTGTCTGTGGCAGTCAGGGCAGTTTAAAGTGCCTTCCACAATTTCATTTGAGGTTTCTTTTTGAATATCCAATCTCAGTGGGTTCTCTCTGTTTTTACCCGCACTGACACATTCCGGGCAAATCAGTTCGCAGGCAAGCCATTTTTTCATATCCGCTCCTATCTTTTTTCC
>CAZJOB010000011.1:0-25128 GCA_964547435.1 uncultured Desulfatiglans sp.
CCTCAAGACCCGACTGACGAATCCTTTCATCACCCCAGGGGATATAATATGCCCCTGCAAAAACAAGAATTATTAACAGCAGTTTAGTTCGTTCTTTCATCCATTCCTCCCCTGCGCCACATGCCTTGCGTCCTGTACCCTACGTTCTGTACCTTGCGCCTTGCGCCCTGTGCCCTGCGCCCTGTGCGCCCCAGGTCCTGTACCTTGTGCCCTGCGCCCTGTGCCCTGCGCCTTTATTTCCATATTCCTATTTGGCTATTCATCAAGCATGACATTTTTATCTGCAGCAGATATTTTCACGATTGATATTTGAAAGCTTCTCTATAAGCTTTTCTATCTCCTTATCATTTTCAAGCCAGTGCCTCAGGTTGCCCAGAAGGGTGGCTGCATAGGGTGTTCCACTGCCGTCGGCAAGGTAGTAATTTACCCACTGCCCTTCCTTTCTGCTGGATACAAGTCCTGCTTCTTCAAGTATTTTCAGGTGTTTGGAAACACTGGGCTGGGCGATTTGAAGCGCCTCTCTCATCTCGCACACGCACATTGTCTTGTGCTGAAGCATTTTGATAATTTTGACCCTGTTCGGGTCAGACAACGCCTTCATAACTTTTAAAAAATCTTTCATATTCATCCTTCCCGTATATTCTTTTTATGGAATATAATAAGATAACAGGATTATGTCAAGCCGATACATCTGAACGAATAATGAGCAACCTCAATTTTGTTGTACTCGTAAAAAGTCCAACAGCCGTCATTCCGGCGGAAGCCGGAATCTATAAGTACCTGAAATCACTGGACCCCGGCTTTCGCCGGGGTGACGAAATATCGCGATTTATGACTTTTTACGAGTGCAACAATTTTGAAATACCACAAATTACCTATCAATCACATTACAGATCAGACTATAGGCTGTAGATTTGCAATTCGGGTTTTAAACCCGACAGCATTTGATTGTTGCCTGAAAAGGTAAATGAATCTTTTGATATTTCTCTTCCATCCTTGCACTTAATCAGGCAATGAAACAATGAAGCCGGACACCTGCCATAAGAGACAAAACCTGACTGAAAACCGGTTTTTTTGTTTTACACAGTGCAAAAAAATCGGACACAGCCATCAATCCTTTTTCACAGCCATTATTTTATAGATCCAATTTTCTCATTGATTTCAGTAAATTATTCTTCTATAATTTTTTTATCTTTGGCATGTCATGTGCAAGTATAATTATCCTGATTCAGGGGCTGAGTGGAAAAACCAATTGCTGTCCGGATTGACAGTGAAAATTAACCCGTTTTTTATATTAAAAAGGAAGTCAGGGTGTTTTATTCACACAAATCAAAAATGATCGCAAGCCTTCTTATAGTCTCATTACTGGCCGGGACTGTCTCGATGATTGTAGGCATTCAGATATTCTACAAATCGGTTATTAATGAGGCGACCATACGTGTCCGCATGAACCTCAACGCCTCAAATGAGATGTTCCATAACCGCACCAGATTAATTAATGTTGCCCTGAATGCTACTTCACTTGGATACGGGTTTATAAACGCGGTAAAAACACAGGAAAATTCTGAACTTGTTCAACGTATTCATAAGATGGCCCTGCACGCCGAGCTGGATTTTGCCGGCATTGTCCGAAAGGACGGGTCTACACTGTGCCGTTTGGGGCCTGCTCCCCTGCCGGAAAAACAGATTCGATTGTCTAATCCGATAACCGAATACACAATAAAAACCGGCACTACTGTATCAGGAGCGGTCATTTTGCCTAAGGATTTTCTTTTAAATGAAAACCCGGATCTGGCAGCCCGGGCTGAGATATCCATCGTGCAGCCAAACAGCCCGGATGAAAAAATAAGCCCTTTAATATCAGAAGGAATAGCCCTTGCCGCAGCAGTTCCTCTTGTTGATAAAGGAGATATAGTAGGAATACTGTACGGTGGAATCCTTTTGAACAGGGGGAATAGCGTTGTGGACTCCATGTCAGACCTCGTTTTCAAGGGTGAGATGTATAAGAACCGGTCATTCGGGGTCGTCAGTATATTTTTAAATAATGTCAGGATATCCACAAATGTTTTTAACAAAGATGGAATACGGGCTGTCGGCACAAAAGTCTCAAAAAATATCTATGATCATGTACAGAAAACCGGCGATGAATGGACCGACCGTGCGAATGTTCTGGACAACTGGTATATTACGGCTTATCGCCCTATAGATGATATTTACGGAAATAGAATCGGCATGCTGGGACTTGGAGTCCTGGAAGAAAAATACACTGATATCAAAAGAAGCGCCCTCCTTTTCTATGTGCTTATTACCATTGGAGGCATGATCGTTGCGATCTGCATAGGTTACGTACTTGCCCATAAGATAAGCACGCCGATGCGACGTCTTATAAAGGCCAGCAGGGAGGTTTCTCAGGGAAGTCTGACGCCGGATATCGGGCCTATTTCCAAAGGAGAAATCGGGGTACTGCAGAATACATTTATGGAGATGGTCGGGGCCATGGGGCGTCGAAGGGCTGAGAACCAGAATCGCCTCATTCATTCCGAAAAACAGGCCAGCGTAGGACGACTTGCCGCCGGCATTGCCCATGAAATCAATAACCCCCTTACGGGAGTCTTGTCTTACACCTATATGCTCCTGAAGAGAAATGATCTTGACCCGGATGTGGAAAGCGATCTTAAAGTAATCGCTAAGGCAACAGAAAGAGTAAGGGACATTGTTAAAGGGTTGCTTGACTTTTCAAGACAGACGGCGCTTGATCGAAAATTTACTGATATTAACAGGATGGTCAACGATACTGTTTTATTGCTTGAAAATGAAGCACTTATAAAAGGGGTAAAACTTGAATACAAGCCAGGCAATGATTTTCCCGGGCTGACTCTTGACAGAAACCAGGTCCAGAGCGCCCTGCTGAATATACTGATAAACGCACTTGACGCGACTGAACAAGGCGGCACTATTACTGTTTCAATAGAGAACAGATCGATTGGGGAAAGCAAAGGAATTGATATTCTTATTAAGGACACAGGAAGCGGAATACCTCAGGAAAACCTGGATAAATTATTTGATCCTTTTTTTACCACAAAGGATCCGGGAAAGGGAACCGGCCTTGGCCTTTCTGTATCACATGGAATAATACAGGGTCATGGCGGATCGATTACTGTCACAAGTGAACTGGGTAAAGGCACTCAGTTCAGAGTATGGCTGCCATTGGATGAAGGGAATAAATCGAATGAGAATCCTGATCGTTGATGATGATGAAATAGTCTTAAAATCCTGTTCAAAGATTCTTTCAACCGAAGGTATTGACGTGGTTGAGGCTCAATCGGCGGAAGAAGCCTTAAAGATCATACCTCAATACGATTTTTCTGCAATTATGGTCGATATAAAGATGCCCGGAGAGGACGGCCTTTCTCTTATTAAGAAGATAAGGCTCATCCTGCCGGATATCCCGATTATTGTGATGAGCGGTTATGTAACCAGGGAAACTGTTAAACAGGTGGAGGAGGTTAGGCCCGGGATCTTTATCCCCAAACCATTTACACCTGAGGAATTATTGGTGTCGCTGGAATACTTTGTCAAAATAAAGAATGACCCCAGTGATTGATTTTTTAAATACAACTTTTTGAGAATAACTGTCTCCGCCAGGAGGAGAAAATAAAACATGGGAGGTAAGAACACGTGACAGACAGAATGCTTATTATAGATGATGAAGAGCTGGTAATAGATTCATGCCGCAAGATTTTCGCGGATAAGGATTTTGAAATAATTTCAACGACAAATCCTCAGGAAGGACTTGATCTTGTGACAGAATCAAAATTCGACGTGATACTTTGTGACTGGAAAATGCCCGGTTTCGACGGAATCGACGTAGTGCAGGAAATCGATAAACGTTCGCCTGATTCGGCAATCGTGATGATAAGCGGTTTTCCAAATATAAACAGGGCCACAGAGGCAATGAAAAGGGGTGCAATGGATTATGTCACAAAACCATTCACTCCTGAAGATATAATCAATTCGGTCAACAGGGCCATGAAACGAAAAGTTGAGGAAGGGAAAAAGGTTATAGGCAAATTTGAAAAGATAATGACTGACATCAAATTCCCTGTTGCGGACATGGAAGACAAACCCCCCAAGACAATAGCCGAAACAATAGCGTCTTCAGTCGGCGTAATTAAGGCAACATCCCCCTGGATGACTGTTTTTGTTCTTGGCATACTCGCCGGCGCCTATATAGGTTTTGGAGGTCTTTTATCCACCACAGTCACATTTGACCTCGCTGCCAAAATGGGCACAGGATTCACGAAACTGGTATCAGGCGGGGCCTTCAGTCTCGGCCTCATGCTTGTGGTTATTGCCGGCGCTGAACTTTTTACGGGCAACAACCTTATGATATCCAGTGTTATCACGGGAAAGATTACCTTCTCCAGAATGTTGACAAGATGGACACTGGTTTTTATCGCAAATTTTATCGGATCGATTATCCTTGCCCTGCTCTTTGTTTATTCGGGTTTGTGGAAGACCGGCGGCGAAGCCCTGGGGACTGCCGCAGTTAATATCGCAAATAATAAAGTGAACCTTGATTTTATGGAAGCGCTTATTCGGGGCATCGGTTGTAACTGGCTCGTTTGCCTCGCCGTATGGATGGCTATGGCAGCAAGACAGACAATAGGCAAGATCTTTGCGATATTCTTCCCGATCATGGGATTTGTGGCAATAGGCTTTGAGCACTGTATTGCCAATATGTATTTTATTCCGGTCGGCATCTTTCTTACTTCATGGACAGACATTTCTATTCCCGCTACGCTTGATCCCGCTTCGCTTAACTGGTTCGGATTCGTTTTCAGGAATCTTCTGCCGGTAACCATAGGCAATATAATAGGCGGTGTAGTATTCGTGGGAATGAGTTACTGGGGCGCATATATAAGCGCAGGAAGCAAGAAATAGAGATGTAAATTTACTACAGGCCGTATTCCTTGATTTTGGCAATAAGGATTGGCCTGCTTATCTCCAGTATATCCGCGGCCTTTGTCCGGTTGCCCTTTGTCAGATCAAGGGCCCTGGTGATAAGCAATTTTTCAAGCTGCTTGGATGCCTTTTTGATGGACAGGGTTTGCGCCGGCTTCGTTACTGAAGAGAATTCATCTCCTTTTGTAACGGATGCCGGCAGATCAACCGGGGTTATAAGATTATTTTTGGCAAGTACAATAGCCCTTTCAATCACGTTCTCCAGCTCCCTGACATTCCCGGACCAGTTATGACCGATCAGCATGGACATGGCCTCTGAAGAGAGGCCTTCTATATTTTTGTTCAGTTTTTTATTGAAGCGGTCAATAAAATGACCCACGAGCAACGGAATATCACCCCGTCTTTCATGCAATGGAGGAAGATGAACAGTCATTACATTGATCCTGTAATACAGATCCTCTCGGAATCTCCCTTCTTCCACATCTTTTCGAATGTCCCTGGAAGTAGCGGCTATTACCCTTACATCGATCTTTATGGGTGTTGTTCCGCCAAGCGGTGTGATTTCCTCTTCCTGCAAAACACGGAGTAATTTGACCTGCAGGGAAAGCGGCAATTCTCCTATCTCATCCAGAAAAATAGTGCCCTTGTCTGCCTCTGCAAATAATCCCGGTTTGTCTTTGAAAGCATCGGTGAAAGCGCCCTTTTTATATCCAAATAATTCACTTTCGAGTAGATTCCCTGGTATTCCGCCACAGTTAATAGTGACCATCGGAAAGGACTTTCTGGGACCCCGTAAATGAATCTCCTTTGCTATTAATTCCTTTCCGGTGCCGCTCTCCCCTGTTATAAGAACCGTTGTCTTATGATCGGAAACCCTATCCACAAGTTCAAAAACTCTCATCATAGCTTCACTTCTGGCAATTATGCTTCCAAAGGAATACTTCTGCTCCATTTTCTCAATCTTTTTTTGAAGCATGAGATTCTCTTCTTTGAGGCATTCTCTTTCCTTTGCCTTTTTAAGTGTAAGGAGCACCTCATCAGGTTTAAAAGGCTTTGATATATAGTCATACGCCCCCAGCTTCATGGCCTCCAGGGCAATATCGATTGTCCCGTATGCGGACATCATTATGTATGTTTTTTCAGGATGCATATCTCTTGCTTTACTCAGAAAGGTCATCCCATCCATTTTGGGCATCTTAAGATCACACAGGATAAAATCAAATACCTTTTTGCCCATTATTGAAAGACCCTCCTCACCCTCAGCCGCTGATTCAGCTACATACCCTTCCCTTGAAAGCATTATTTCAAGCATATGACGCATATTTGATTCATCATCTATAATCAGAACACGGTTGCCGGACACTGTCATTTCTTTAATATCCCTTCCTGTTAGCCGATATTTATCTTATCTTTTTCATCTTCGGAACAAAGGGGAAGCAGAACTACAACAGTCAGCCCCCCATCCGGATTACTTTCCGCGCTTATTTTTCCATTAAGGCCTTCCACGATTCTGTAACAGACTGACAGCCCCAGTCCGGTTCCCAGGCCCGGTTCTTTGGTGGTATAAAAAGGATCAAAAATTTTATTGAGATCTTCATCATTTACACCGGGACCATTGTCCGTGAACCTCAACTCAATAAATTCCCCTTTGTTGCAGCTCTCTATAATAAATCTTCGCGGTTCACTTTTTTCATTATCTCCTTGTTCAGAAATGGCATCAGCCGCGTTCATCATGATATTTAGAAAAACCTGCTGCAACTGATTTGGATCTGCCATAACTTTATATTCGGAAGCCCTTAATTCAAGTATTATATCAATATCATTCATCATTGTATGAGGCTTGAGCATTTCCAGTGTGCTGTAGACAAGATCATGTACATCGCTTTCAATCATTTTTCCACTGGAAGGCCTTGAAAAATCAAGTAATTGCCTGATTATTATATTAATTCTCGTTACCTCTTTCTCAACCCTGTCTATAAAATCTCTTTTTTCGGACTCCGGAATATCATTCTTTCTTATCAGTTCCAGATATCCGAGTATGATACCAAGAGGATTTCCTATTTCATGGGCAATGCCGGCAGCCAGTCTGCCCACAGAAGCAAGCTTTTCCGACCTTATTATCTCCGTCTGAGCCATTTTGAGTTCCGCATTGGCATCTTCAAGTGAAGAGATATGGTCTTTAAGTTCCTTTTTGTTTTCATCCAGGCGACCAAGCATATTGCTGAGTGAACGTGAAAGATTCCCTATTTCATCCGTGGATTGCTCCGTGGCAAAAATTATTATTTCGCGATCCTTATATTCCTCTGTCATCTTAAGCAGTCTGTGAATAGGCCTCACAACAAGCCTGGAAAGCAGATATATCCCGACTATGGCAAGAATTATCGTATCAAGAAAGATATAAAGTAGTATCAGTTTTTCCGATTTTCTTAAAAGCTCATATACCGGGATAAGGGAAGAATATAATGCTATTCCTCCGATTGATTTGCCCTCAAAAAGTAGCGGCGCCGAGATAAAAAGTTCACTGTTTCTGAGCCACAGGACCCCCCAGGTATTTCCACTGTATTTAAGGGAATAGGCCTTGGTTCCCAGCGCCTCACGCGCCAGCATGAGGCACTGATTCTCTGTGTAAGAAGGCATTTCGGAAGTGAACAAGGCCTCCCCGTTCTGGCCGACAATTGCCAGATAAGAAAAACCGCCCGCTGCCGAAAGAATTTCAGCAGAATTAATAAAATTCAGGTCACTGTTCAACGTTTCCAGCCCATTATTATTTCTTATTATAAAAGATATGCTTTGTTCGAGGCTGTGGATTAGCATTCTGCCATTGTCTTCTTTTGCCTTCAAAAGGTCTTTTTCATAAAGGTTAAGCATTGCCACATTTATCAAAAGCATGGCTGCGACAATAAGAAAAACAAGCTGGGTCAATATGCCGGCCCTGAGGCCATGGAATGGATTATTCAATGTCGCTCCTGTTTATTAACGAATCAGAATGACAATAAATTAAAATACCAGGTTATTATTTCCTTTCCGAAGAAAAGATATATCAATGCTCCGAGAGCAAGAAAGGGGCCAAAAGGTATTCTGGCTCTAAGCCCCTTTTTTGAAAGCAACAGGGCAATTGTTCCCAGAATACTCCCTATTAAAGAAGATACAAGAATAATAAACAATATGGATTTCCAGCCCATCCAGGCGCCCATCATTGCCAGTAGTTTTATATCGCCGCCTCCCATGCCTTCTTTTTTGACCAGTAATTCAAAGATGAGAGCAAAAAGGTATAAAAGGCCTCCGCCCACTGCTATTCCTAACAGGGAATCATACCATGTTATATGAGGAGAGAAGAAAGATATAATAAGACCTGCTATAATACCTGGTATGGATATGACATCAGGAATAATCTGATGCTTCAGGTCAATAAAACTGATAACAATAAGAGATGAGGTAAATATCAAAAATATGAAATAATGATATATATTATTATTGATCAGATTATACCGCATATAAAGCGCCATGCTTAACAGTCCTGTTATAATCTCCAGAACAGGATAGCCGATGGAGATCCTCTCTTTGCAGTGTCTGCAGCGTCCCAGTAGAATAATGTAGCTTATTACCGGAATATTATCATAAAATCTTATTCTACTGCCGCACGCAGGACAACTGGAGGGAGGATTTACAATCGATTTTTTGGCTGGTATCCTGTATATGCATACATTCAGAAAGCTTCCAATTGCAAGCCCAAACAGGCCGGCAAATATAAGTTGTATATAGAACGGTATCATATAAAATCCTGATCTGCGCGTGATTTATTAGTATTATCCAACCCAAAGAAGACCATGTCTTATAAAATTTGTCAATAACAGTATGACGCAGAGGTATTGACATAACCTGCTCTTTAAGCTAAATAGCCGTTTATGATAATATCAATTAACCCTGAAAATCCTCAGCAGCGCCTTATAAACAAGGTTAGTGACATCCTTGACCAGGGAGGCCTTATAGCCTATCCGACTGACACATTCTATGGAATAGGCTGCGATCTTTATAATAAAAAGGGAATACAGCAGATTTACAGATTAAAAAACAGGCCCCTTACTCAGCCCTTCTCCATAATTTGCGACAGCCTCAAAGGTATAAGCCAATATGCGAAGGTGTCCGATTACGCCTATAAAACCATGAAAAGGCTCCTGCCCGGGCCCTATACCTTTATACTTGAAGGAACGAAGCTGGTGCCCAAGATAATGCTCACAAAAAGGAAGACCGTGGGAATCAGAGTGCCTGAAAATAATATATGCCTGTCTATTGTGGAGACTCTTGGAAGACCTATTATAAGCACGAGTGCGCTTATCGAAGATCCTTCTCTGATACAGGATACCTATTCTTCATATCTGGAAATTGTTATAGACGGGGGACCTCTTTACCCCAGTCCTTCAAGCGTAATCTCTCTGATGAATGATATACCAGAGGTAATTCGTGAAGGAAAAGGAGATATCAGTTCATTTCTTTAGTAAAACCTCTCCATCTGTATTCAATTGATCCTGTCAATTTTTGGTATAAGAACTGAGATAAGGTTTCTGCAGATTTCTGAAAAAACAGATCCATAATTCTAATACGGGGTTTTTCGGGAAATACCAGATTGACATCATCCTCTATTCCGACAAGAGATTTTATCAAATCTACGGAATCCTGGAAATTCCCCAGGTGATCTACCAGTCCAAGTTCCCTGGCCATTACCCCTGACAGTATTCGACCATCAGCAATCTCCCTGACCTTTTCGACCGGAAGATTCCGTCCTTCGGCAACCGCCTCAACAAACTGCTCCTGAATATCATTGACAAAGTTCGTGAGCAACTCCCTTTCCTTTTCAGTCAATTCCCTGTAAGGCGATCCTGAATCCTTGAACTCACCGCTTTTTATTACTTCCAGCCTTACACCAATCTTTTCAGCCAGTTCTCTGAACTGGTAGAACTCCATAATTACGCCTATACTTCCGGTCATGGTCCCGGGGTTGGCCATGATTTTTTCTCCTGCAGCGGCAATATAGTACCCCCCTGACGCCGCTACATCTCCCATTGATACAATAACTGTCTTTTCTTCTCTTGTCTTTAAAACTTCTCTGTAAATCTCCTGTGAGGCGCCCACATTGCCGCCGGGAGAATCAATTCTGAGTATTATTCCTTTAATTCCCCTGTCTTCTTTAAATGATATGAGCTGGTCAATAATCCCTTCCGAATCACTGATTACTCCCTTTATCGGTATTACACCTATCTCATTTGAAAATGACATCCCTTTGGCAGGATTCGAAAATTTCTGTACCGCGGTCATCAATACGCCCAGAAATAATATCACGACGGCAAGGATGGCAATTACGGTCAATATAGGATGTTTTTTCATGAATTATGCTCAGCCTGGAGCTATATAAGATTATTGGATCTATGTGTTTTATCCCAGACAGTTCTTGTAATTAAACAAAAAAATTAATCAATGTCAGGAGCAGCAGTCTATTCTGCCTTCTCGTCACTGATTTCATCATCTACTTCGGCAGATTCTTCGTCAGAAGGACTCGTATCCTGATTATCCGCTGTCTCTTCCACCGTCTCTTCCGCTGCCTTTTCCTGGGCCTGTGCCTTGTTCTGAAGATCGAGCATTCCCGCTTTTAACAGTTCTCCGAGATTCGATGTGGCCTCCCTGCTGTTATTGAGATAGCTGCTATAAATATCCCTTTCATCACTTTCCTCAAGCTTTCTGATAGAAAGGGCTATCTTTTTTTCATCTCTCACCAGATTGATTACTTTTGCCTGAATCACATCATCAATCTTGAATCTACTCAGGGGATTGCCGCCTTTCTCTTTGGTCAATTCCGAGACATGAATAAGGCCTTCGATCCCTTCTTCAAGCTCTATAAAGACTCCGAAATCCGTAATATTCGTGACCGTGCCTGTCACTCTTGTGCCCGGTTTATACTTCCTGGGTATCTCATCCCATGGATCTGTAGTCAGTTGTTTTATTCCAAGTGAAAAACGTTCATTGGCTTCGTCAATATTAAGGACAACCGCCTGGACCTCCTGGCCTTTTTTATAAACTTCACTGGGGTGCTTGATTCTTTTGGTCCATGAAATATCGGAAATATGAACCAGACCGTCAATGCCTTCATCGATCCCGATAAAGATACCAAAATCGGTTATGTTCTTTATCTTGCCCTCAATTGTGGTGCCTACAGGATATTTTTCCCCGATTACCGCCCAGGGATTTGGTTCCACCTGCTTCAGGCCGAGAGAAATACGTTTGTTGGAGGAATCTATATTTAATACTACGGCTTCCACCACATCGCCCACCTTGAGAATCTGTGAAGGATGCCTGATCTTTCTTGTCCATGACATCTCGGATACATGAATAAGCCCTTCTATCCCCTCTTTTATTTCCACAAAAGCGCCGTAATCAGCAAGGCTTACAACTTTGCCTGTAACCTTTGAGTTAACAGGATAATTTACTTCTGCTTCGGACCATGGATCAGGATTCAGTTGTTTCAGCCCCAGAGATACTCTTTCATTCTCAATGTCATACTTGAGGACCTTAACAGTTATTTCATCACCTACCTGATACAACTCCGAAGGGTGCCCCACTCTTCCCCATGAAATGTCAGTTATATGGAGAAGCCCGTCGATTCCTCCAAGATCAATAAAGAAACCATAGTCGGTAATATTTTTGACAACGCCCTTTAATACCGCGCCTTCATTGAGATCCTTCAGGGTCTGGTCTCTTTTGGACTTGCGATCCTTTTCAAGAAGAGCCCTGCGGGAAAGAACTATATTTGATCTGCGTTTATTATATTTCAGTATTTTAAACTCATGTTTTGTGCCGATGAGGGCATTAAAATTTCTAATCGGCTTAAGATCGATCTGCGATCCCGGCAGAAATGCCTGAAGTCCTATATCAACAGCCATACCGCCCTTCAGTCGGGCAGTGATTTCGCCTTCTATTGTACCGTCTTCTTCATATATCTGCTTTATTTCATCCCATATCTTTATCTTTGCGGCCTTTTCCTTTGAGAGAATTATTCTTCCGTCCTCATCTTCCCTTTTTTCCAGAAGGACTTCAATCTTATCGCCGACCCTGGCCGTAAGGTTGCCTTCTGCGTCGATAAACTCGTCAATTCGTATCTGACCCTCGGATTTATATCCGATATCAATCAGGACAAACTCCTTGCCGATCATGACAATTTCGCCTTTTACAAGTTCTCCTTCCTGATATTCCTTCAGGCTCTTTTCATAAAGCTCCATAAAACTGCCGGAAGAAAACTCGTTGGCTTGATCTTCACCTTTTTCCTTAAAAGTATCTTCGGAATCATCGATATCATCGGTTTTGATAAAGTCTTTTTTATCAGCCCGTGAATCTTTCTCCTGACCCTGAGTCATGATTGACTGATCCTCTTGATTATTGTTTTCCTGATTTTCACTCAAAATTTGGTCTGTTGGTTTATCCATTAACTTAAATACCCCCTAAAATGATTATCCTGATGATTGGATTTTTATAAACCGATATCCTTATCAGATCGAAAAAAAAATATCAATATTATTATCAAATTTATATAAAAAATATTTTAATAACTCATTAACACCTGCTAATCCTCACTTTTCCCAATATATTCAAGTATATATTCTACTACTTGGTCAATGTTCATATCCGTGGTGTCAATGAGTACCGCGTCCGGCGCCGGTCTGAGAGGAGCTATAGAACGGGAACTGTCCTGATCATCTCTTTTTTTGATATCGGCCTCTACAACTTTCCTGTCTACAACCTCGTTCCTTTCTATCCTCTCTTTATACCTTCTTTTGGCCCTTTCATTCGAAGACGCGGTGATAAAAAATTTATAATCGGCGTTCGGAAATACTACAGTGCCCATTTCCCGGTCAGCCCTATCCTGCGCTGTAGTTCAGTCATTGCGTCCCTGACTTCCTTTATCCCTGATACTAAAGAAGACAGCATATCCATTTCCGGCCTTCTTATCTCCGCTGACACGTCTTCTTCTCCCATATATAACTTTGATATGGCCCCACTATCACGGAAGTTGATGTCTATGTCCCGGCATATCTGATCCAGCGCCTTTCCATCTTTTATATCGACCCCCTTCCTCTTTGCCTCAAGGGCGACAGCCCGGTACATAGCGCCTGTGTCAAGATAGGTAAGATCTAATTTCCCGGCGATAAGCTTGCTGATTGTACTCTTTCCGGCGCCCGCAGGTCCGTCAACCGTGATAATCATGTTATTCATTGACCCCTTGTTTCGTGTTATCCAGTACTTTTTTAAGGCTTTTGATAAATCGTCTGTTCTCCTCAGGCAGCCCTACATTTATCCTTATATAATCGGCCAGACCGTAACTTTCCATAGAACGAACAATAACTCCCTCCCTGAGCATCATTTCATAGACTTTCTTGGCGCCCGAGGGGACCTTTATAAGAAAAAAATTAGTTTGAGTCGGCAGATATTCCAGATCCATTTCATCAAGGCTCCTGAAAAGATATTTTAGCCCATCCCTGACGAGTTTGAGTGTTTTAAATGCGAACTCAGTGTCGTCCAATGCAGCCGTGGCAGCAGCCTGAGCCAGCATGTTGGAGTTGAATGGCTGTCTCACCCTGTTCATAAAATCTATGATTTCAGGTGAAGAGAAACCATATCCGATCCTGAGTCCCGCGAGACCGTAGAGTTTTGAAAAGGTCCGCAACACGACCAGTCTCGAATAATCATTCAGCAATTCAAGTCCATTGGCGACATTTTTATCAGTAGCAAATTCAATATAGGCCTCATCCAACGCCACAACAATATCAGGCGGTAACGATTTTAAAAAATACACCATCTCAGCCTTCGATATCGCCGTGCCTGTGGGATTATTGGGATTGTTAAAGAAGATTATTTTAGTTTTGGGGCCGACTGTCTTTAAAATTCCTTCAATATCGATCCTGAAATCTTTAAGAGGAACATTAATCAACTCCCCTCCGGCGCTGTTTACGACCTTTTCATACACCAGAAACGTAGGAAGGGGCTGAATTACTTCATCCCCTTCTGAAAGGAAGGTCCTTATAATGAGTTCGATCAGTTCGTTTGAGCCGTTTCCGGTAATAATACGCTCCCTGGGCACATTAAATACAGTAGAAATTTTTTCCTTCAGGTAATAACTGCTGCCGTCCGGGTACCGGTTAAGTTTATTGACACAATTTAAAATTGCCTTTACTGCCATAGGTGAAGGGCCAAAAGGATTTTCATTTGAGGCCAGTTTAATGGATCCTGTGATACCCAGCTCCCTCTCAAGCTCTTCAATGGGTTTCCCCGGAGGATAGGGAACAAGTTCCTCTATTTTTTTTCTGGTAAGTCTTTTCATAAAATATTGATCCTTTTTTTATTTGTCACGCATTTATACCAGAGGGTCGGGAAATATCAATATTTTTTCGGATTTCAACATATTAAATAAAGTTATTATCGAATAGACTTGACCTGACATAATATTTAGGGTAATTTCCCGTCTATAAAATTTATTTAACCTTTATGACAGGAGATATATGAACAAATCACAACTCATCGAAGCCCTTGCCAAGGCAGAAAATCTCGCCCTTAAAAAGGCGGAGGAAGTCGTAAATACGGTATTCGGGGACATGGAAAAAGCACTCGCTAATGGAGAACGAGTTGAGATCAGGGGTTTTGGCAGCTTTAAGATCAAAAACTATGAAGGCTACCAGGGAAGAAATCCCAAAACCGGGGAAATAATCAATGTAGCCCCGAAAAAGCTCCCGTTTTTCAAGGTCGGTAAGGAATTAAAGGAAAGAGTGGACATAGCATAATTCTGTCCCTGGTCGTGCCAGACGGGGAGTTAGCGGTTCCCTGTAACCCGAGATCCGCTTATGCGAGGTCGAAAAACCTGAATGAGAACAATGAGCTGAAGTGACCTCTGATCTTTTCAGGGCTAGGGCGGACCATACGTGACAGACGCTTATGAACCCCGTCAGATCCGGAAGGAAGCAGCGGTAAATAAGGCGGTCTGTGTCGTAATGGCATCTGCCTTTTGCTCTAAAGGATTACGTCACTTCTTTTTTTTCTTCGAAGCAGGAGGCGCGGCCAGGGTCTTTTTATTCTCTTGCCTTGCGCCCTGAGCCAAAATTATTAAAATGTTACATTTTGATAAATATAATAAAAGACTGAACGGCCTCTCTGACGATGAGATCATGTACATGCAATTCGAATCTCTTTCCGCACAGGGCGTCCTGGTTCACAGGGTATTTACGCGTTTGGGAGGGGTCAGCCAAAATCCTTTCGATTCCCTTAATGTCAGTTTCAGTGTAGGCGATGACGCTCACAGGGTGGAAAAAAACCTTCAAATAATCAAGAACAATATGGGCGCAAACCGGCTTTTATTCATGAATCAGGTACATGAAACCGGCATAATTTCGCTGAAAAAAGGGAAAAATAAACCGGTGCATTCAGGCAGTAAGGGAGATGCCATGATAACCGACATCCCATATACAGCCCTTGTGGTCAAACAGGCCGATTGTCAGGGCATTATTCTATTTGACAGGGTGAAAAAGGTCATTTCGGTGATTCATTCGGGCTGGCGGGGCAGCACACAGAACATAATCAATAAAACAGTGAAAAGGATGTTAAAGGAATATGAATGCGATCCTTCAGACATCCTCGCGGCCATAGGGCCTTCACTGGGGCCATGCTGCGCCGAATTCATATCATACGAAGAGATCTTCCCCCCATCTTTTCAGGCCTTTATGTCAGGCCCGAATCACTTTGATCTGTGGAGACTGAGCATTCATCAGCTTTTAGAGTCAGGGATCAGGAGGGAAAACATAGAGACGTCCGGCATCTGCACAAAATGCAACAGCGCCCTGTTTTATTCATACAGGGCGCATAGTGTAACAGGACGATTCGCCACCGCCGCAATGATAGCAGATTAATGCCAATCCGGCGCTAGACAAAATCCGAACGCATGCTGAACACAAGATCATCAAGAGTGCTCTCCACTTTGCCTGACAGTTTGTGCATAACGGCCTGCATCTTCCTGTTTGTAACGTGGATTTCAGCGGTGAATCCTCTTATACCGTTCTTATGGGCTATCTGGGCAAGGTATTTCAGCATAAAAGTGCCTATGCTCTTGCCCTGCCACTCATCCAGCACCACCAGGGCAACCTCTGCCCGGTTGGTCTTTTCATCCAGATAATATCCGCTCAGTGCTATTATCTCGTCCTCTGCGGCTCCCGGCACTGTTCCGACAATAGCCACCTCTTTACGATGGTCAATATACACAAAATTCTGAATCTGCTTCTGTGAAAATTTCTTTATATTCCAGCCGAAACGATAATAGACAGTTCCTTCGGAAAGCTTATACAGGAGGTCTCTCATTCTGGTCATATCAGTAGGATGAATGGGCCTGAATTTTACCTTGGTCCCGTCATCAAGAAGCATTGTGGTTGTCAGATCCTTCGGTATAACAGCAAGCTTCCCCTCAACCTCCGCCAGACTCGGAACAACATAGCCGTATTCAATGGCCTTCTTGAGCAGATCGGACCTGAATGAAGGATGCGCGATGCTTATCAGGGCCATGGCCCTTTCCTGAATATTCTTACCATAGAGATACGCTGTTCCGAATTCAGTCACTATATAATGCACATCTCCCCTTGTGTTTACCACACCTGCGCCCGGTGTAAGCTGGGCCACAATGCGGGATACCTTGCCATCCAGGGCGGTTGAAGGCAGGGCTATTATGCTTTTACCCCTGTTGGCCCTGTTCGCTCCTCGAACAAAATCGGCCTGTCCGCCGATCCCTGAAACAAACTTCGTCCCCACTGAATCGGCGCATACCTGCCCTGTCAGGTCTATCTCAAGGGCTGTGTTGATGGACACCATCCTTTCCTGCTTTCCGATAATGTAGAGATCATTCACATATTCAGTGCGTCTGAAGGAAAACATATCGTTATTGTCTACCAGGTCATAGAGCTTCCTTGTTCCTATGCAGAAACTGGTGACAATCTTGCCCCTGTCCAGTGATTTCTTCTTGCCGGTTATGGCGCCGGCCTCGATAAGATCTATGATCCTGTCAGAGATCATTTCCGAATGAATGCCAAGGTCTTTTTTATCCTTGAGATATTCAAGGATAATCTGGGGGACCTTTCCGAATCCCAATTGCAGCGTCGAACCATCCTCGATAAGGGCCGCAACATGAGTGCCTATATCTTTAAGCTTCTCACTTATCTTTACCACACGCTGGACTTCAACAAGGGGTTCATCAACAGGGACGAACACATCTATCTCGTTAATATTTATCAGGCTGTCACCATAGGTTCTGGGCATGTTGCTGTTTATCTGCGCCACAACCATCCTTGAGTTTTCAATTGCCGCCTTTATGATATCAACAGATATTCCCAGACTGCACATCCCATCCTCATCAGGGGGAGAGACCTGTATCAGAGAGACGTCAAGTGTAAGCTGGCCTCCGCTGATCAGGCGGGGAATCTCTGAAAGCAGAATCGGAATATAACTGCCGAGCCCCTTGTTTACAGATTCACGAATCTCCTCGGAGATGAAAAAGCTGTTAATCTTGAAATTATCTGCCATTCCTTCTTCCAAATAAGGGATATCCCCCATTGCAAGCAGTTGAATTATCTCCACATCGGCTAATTCATTCGCCCGGGCAGCCATGGCGCGTACAAGACTCATGGGCTGAGAGCAACCGGTGCTTATAAAAACCCTGTGACCGGGATGAATCTTCTTGACAGCCTCATCCGCCGAACTTGTTTCAATATTTAAGGCCTTGGCCCATTCAGGCATTATTTTTTCTGTATCTTTATATCTCTTATTCATTTTTTACCCAGTTATCTGAAAGTGTTATTCTCGCGTCCGCCGCCACGGACTGGACTCCCATGGCTCCTACAATAAATGGATTGATATCCATCTCCTTTATCTGTGGAAAATCCGTCACAAGCTGACTCATGCGCTGCAACCCTATTGCAATAGATTCAATATCCACAGCGGCCTGTCCTCTTATACCCAGAAGGTACTCATAAGACTTTGTCGCTTCAAGCATCTGCATTGCCTCATCTTTTGTTATAGGAGCGAGGTTAAAGGATACATCTTTCATAACCTCCACAAATATTCCTCCAAGGCCGAACATCATCATAGGCCCGAACTGGGGATCCCTGCTCATGCCAAGAATGACTTCTCGCCCCTTCAGGGCCATCTCTTCCAGGTAAACCCCTTCAAGACGAATATCCGGCAGCAGGCGCTTGATACGCATCATCATCAGGTCATAGGCATCCCGAACAGCCTCTTTATTATGCAGGTTGATCTTCACACCGCCTATATCGCTCTTATGAATAATATCCTTAGAGACTATCTTCATTGCAACAGGGTAACCGATATATTCCGCTGTTTCAACAGCCTGATCCGCTGAAGTGCATAACTCGCCATTTGGTATATTAAATCCATAAGCCTTGAGTATCTTTTTGGCATCAGCCTCTCCTACCTGCAGCCTTTTCATGTTCCTGTATATCTTTAATATACGCTCCACCCGTCGCCTGTTGACCGGATAGCGGGTCAGCACCCGGGCTGGCCTTTCACGCCAGAGGCTGTATTCATACATAGCCTTCAGTGAGAGCACAGCCCGCTCCGGTGATGTATAATCCGGCAGATGCCTGGATACAAGTTCTGCACGCGCAGGCAGTACGTCTCTTCCTCCCATAAAACAGGCAAGAAGAGGTTTATCAGAATGGGAGCATTCGGAAATGACCGTTGCTGTCTCAAAAGGCTCTGTCATGGTCTGGGGTGTAAGGATGGCAATAACCGCGTCAACCGAATCGGATTCCAGCGCGGTCTTGACCGCCACCTTATATCTTTCAGGGTCTGCGTCTCCGAGCACGTCAATAGGATTTCCGATGCTTGCCGCTTCCGGCAGTTTCTTCTTTAAGGCTGTGGCGCTCTGATGATCTAGCTGGGCAACAGACATTCCCTCGTTCTCAACTGCGTCTGCACAGATTATACCGGGTCCGCCCGCATTTGTGACAATTGCAACAGACCTGCCCCTGGGAAGCGGCTGCATATCAAGCGCTTTTGCATAATCAAAAAGCTGTTCAAATGAATCGGCCCTTATTACCCCTGAACGTCTGAAAGCTGCCCCATAGGCCACATCAGTTCCAGCCAGACTCCCTGTGTGGGAAGAAGCAGCCTTTACACCGGCGGCAGTGGTCCCCACCTTCAATATGACCACAGGTTTTTTTGAGGTTACCCTTTCCGCGGTCTGTATAAATTTCTTGCCGTCAACTATACTTTCAAGATATCCCACAATAACCCGGGTCTGTTCGTCATGACTCAGCCATTCCAGCAGATCAATCTCACTGATATCCGCCTTATTTCCAATGCTTATAAGTTTTGACAGACCCAGTTTCGTCGACACGGCCCAGTCCAGGATAGCGGCGCAGACCGCACCTGACTGGGATATTACGGAAATGCCGCCCTTTTCAGGCATATTATGGGCAAAGGTGGCGTTCATATTATGATGGGTATTCATAACACCGAGGACATTCGGCCCAAGCAGCCTGACCCCTTTTGAACGGCACAAATCAGCGATCTCCTTTTCCTGCCTTGCGCCTTCTTCATTTACTTCCTTGAAACCAGCCGTAATAATGACCACGGCCTTGGCGCCTGAAGAGATCGATTCCGTAACTGCTGATTTAACAAATTTTACGGGCACCGCTATAACGCTCATGTCCACATTTTCATCATATTCGGACAGGCTGGCATAGCATTTTATACCCATTATTTCTTCTGATTTTGGATTAACAGGAATTATCCTTCCCTTAAAACCGCCATCGACCAGATTGGCCAGAACCGCGTTCCCTACCTTGCCTGTAACAGAGGAAGCGCCTATAATGGCTATTTTGGAAGGACTAAATAATGAATCTAGCATTCTTTATACTCCTTGATATCGTAATTAAGATATATGATGATTTTTTCATCAACGGTATTTACGGTATTTATAGCAACAGCAATAACAAATTGTCTATTTAAAAATTTTGCTGATTTCTCTTTTCGTTATTATAGGCCATTTTTGAATCCATAAAAGCATAATTTAAATTTCCAAATATTATTACGAATTCTATTGCATAATCATTTTAAAATTGATATGTAACCGGCAATTTTAAAGGGGAAGCGGTTTTAAGAAAAATATTTAACAGTTGGAATTCGCGCAGGTTTTTTAGAGGGGTATTTAAGATTTCACCTTCCGTTTTATCTTTTAACCTCTTTTTGAATAATGATCATAGATAATCTATCCCCGGGGTTTTTTATATCAAATATTTATTCTTAAATTATTTATTTATAATTATATTTTTATTAACTTAAAGGAGGTCTAAGATGAGTAACGAGAAACAGAAACAAGTTGAATCGGTTTATATGGAGAAGAGGGTGTTTGAACCCTCAAAGGAGTTTGTTGATAAAGCCTTTTTAAAGAGTTCAAAAGAATATGAAGCCCTCTATAAAAGATCTATAGAAGACCCAGATGGTTTCTGGGGTGAGATGGCTGAAAAGTATATTGACTGGTACAAAAAATGGGACGGTCCAGTTGAGGAGTATGATTTCAACGATAAGATCAAGGTCAAATATTTTCAAGGCGGTAAGCTGAACCTGACATACAACTGCCTTGACCGGCACCTTAAGACATGGAGAAAAAACAAGGCTGCGCTGATCTTTCAGGGTGAGCCCCTGGAGGAATCAAAAACCTACACCTATAAGCAGCTGCACAGAGAGGTGTGTAAATTTGCCAATGTCCTAAAGAAATTGGGTGTAAAGAAAGGCGACAGGGTTGCGATATATCTTCCAATGATCATGGAACTTCCTGTTGCCATGCTTGCCTGTGCCAGGATCGGCGCTATTCACAGCATAGTATTCGGCGGATTCAGCGCTGAGGCGCTGAGGGACCGCATTCAGGATTGCAACGCGGAGGTCCTTATCACCAACAACTGGGGATACAGGTCCGGCAAGGTGCTGCCCAGCAAGGGCAACGCGGACGCTGCCATGGATGTATGCCCAAGTATAAAGAAATGCGTCGTGGTAAACAGAATAGACAAGGAAACAGACATGAAAGAAGGCCGTGACTTCTGGTGGCACGAACTGATGGCCGATGCGTCACCTGTCTGCGAACCAGAGGTAATGGATGCCGAAGATCCCCTGTTCATACTGTACACAAGCGGAAGCACAGGAAAACCCAAGGGGGTGCTTCACACAACAGCAGGATACCTCCTCTTTACCTCCATGACCATGAAATATGTGTTTGATATTAAAGATGAAGATGTCTACTGGTGCACCGCGGATATTGGCTGGGTAACAGGGCACAGCTATATAGTATACGGTCCTCTTTCAGTCGGCGCCACATCCATAGTGTTCGAAAGCGTCCCCAACTATCCTCAACCGGACCGTTTCTGGGAAGTGATTGAACGCTATGGTGTAAATATCTTTTACACCGCTCCGACAGCCATTAGGGCAATAATGAAAAACGGCGATGACTGGCCGAACAAGAGGGATCTGAGCAGCCTTCGACTTCTTGGAAGCGTGGGCGAACCCATCAATCCCGAGGCATGGATGTGGTATTACACTGTGATAGGCAAGGAAAAATGTCCTGTAACAGACACATGGTGGCAGACAGAGACGGGCGGTCATCTTATCGCTGGCATTCCGGGAGCCATGAACATGAAGCCCGGATCAGCCTCCAAACCCTTCTTCGGCGTTGATCCAGTAATACTTCGCGCAGACAGCAGTGAAGCCGACATCAATGAAGGCGGACACCTTTATATAAGAAAACCCTGGCCTGGAATGATGAGAACTGTATATGGCGATCCTGAAAGATTCAAAACTCAATACTTTGTCCAGGCTGCCGGCCGTTATTTTTCCGGAGACGGCGCGAGAAAAGATGAAGACGGATTTTACTGGCTGATGGGTCGTGTCGATGATGTTATTAATGTGTCAGGTCACAGGCTGGGTACCGCCGAGATTGAGAGCGCCCTTGTGGCCCATGAGGCCGTAGCCGAATCAGCAGTCGTGGGTTTCCCTCATGACATAAAAGGACAGGGCATCTACGCCTTTGTAACGCTCAAGCAAGGCTTTACTCCTTCTGATGAACTTAAAAAAGCCCTTGTCACTCATATAAGAAAAGAGATAGGCCCAATAGCCTCTCCGGACAAGCTGCATTTTGCGGACGGACTTCCCAAGACCAGAAGCGGAAAGATTATGAGAAGGATACTTAGGAAGATAGCCGAAGGAGCAGTCGATTCACTTGGAGATACATCAACCCTTGCAGAACCGGATGTTGTGGACAAGCTGGTCGCCGGCAGGCAGTAAATAATGGGGGCAGGGCCTGAGGCACAAGGGAAATAACAGCACCAAGGCCCTGTTCATACATGAAAATGCATACTATACAACAAGTACCGAAGGTTCATCTGTTTGACGGATCTTCGGTATCTTTATATTAGACAGGATCAACAGGATTGACAGGATGGGTTTTTAAAAGATTTTAAAATAAAACAATCCCGTAAATCCTGTCTAAAAAAATTAAGCACTATTTAAGGAGTTATTATGACACAACAGATAAAAAACAGGGGGTGGATGGTTACCTTAAGCGGCACCGGCATTAATCTCGCCCTTGGAATATTATATACCTGGAGTATCTTTAAGGGGGCTATTAAGGAATCCATCGAATCGGGCGCTCCCGATGCATTTAACTGGAAAATTGCCTCTCTTAACGATCCATACGCGATCTGCTGTCTTGCCTTCGCGTTCTCAATGATACTTGCGGGAAAATGCCAGGACAAATTCGGCCCGAGAATCACCGCCTTTTTAGGCGGTCTGCTTGTCGGCATCGGCCTGATATGGATATCGACTACCACGAGTTATGTCGCCTGGATACTGGGATTTGGAATACTGGCAGGAGCGGGTATCGGGTTCGGTTATTCCGCTGCCACACCGCCAGCTATGAAATGGTTTCCGCCTTCAAAGACGGGCATGATAGCGGGGATAGTTGTCGCCGGATTCGGACTGGCATCTGTCTATATTGCGCCTTTATCCCAGTTACTGCTGGGCGCCTGGGGCATTCAAAAGGCGATGCTTTTTTTTGGAATCGCCTTTATCATTGTCGTATGTCTTTTCTCACTTATGCTGGTAAATCCTCCATCGGGTTATGTCCCTGAGGGCAGCATTCCTGCAGGTTCAAAGGCATCAACCGGATCCCGCACCGACTTCCTGCCTTCAGAGATGTTGAAGACAGGTTCCTTTTACATGATCTGGTTTCTCTACTTTATAGGCGCAGGAGCCGGCCTCATGGTAATAGGAAGCGTCGCGGGTATGGCCAAACAGAGCATGGGCGAACTGGCATTCCTTGCAGTAGCGATCCTGGCGATCGGAAACGCGGGGGGGAGGATTGTGGCAGGTATTCTATCAGACAAGATAGGCCGTAAAATAACCCTTGTTATAATGCTTTTTTTTCAGGCCCTTCTTATGTTTGTGGCCATTCCGGTTATTGGTTCGGATAACACAAACAGTGTTGTCCTCGTCCTAATAGCCACCTTTATCGGATTCAACTATGGAACAAATCTCTCTCTTTTCCCTTCTATTGCCAAGGATAGCTGGGGTTTAAAAAACTTCGGCATCAACTATGGCATCATTTTTACAGCCTGGGGTGTGGGAGGATTTGTTATGGGCAGGCTGTCCCAGATGCTTCAGGCGGCATCAGGAAGTTATACATCTTCCTTTATTACCGCCGGAGTGCTTCTGATTATTGCAGGTATTCTTGCCCTGACTTTAAAAGGAAAGCAATAATGGAGGAAGAAGTATGAACATACTAACAATAAAAAGAAAAGGGGTCTCGTTTAATCCGCTGATAATAGCCCTAATCTCAATAATCCTGCTCTTTTCATTGCCTTTTCAGGCAATGGCTGATTCCGATTATGATTTGATACGCCAGAGAATAGACCGGCTTGAAAAGGAACTGGTAGAATTAAAAACCCTGCTTGGAGAAAAAAGCGCTGAGGATCAGAAAGTTGCAGATAAGGCTCAAGTAGAGAAAAAGAAAATTGAGACTGCTGTTGCTGGTGAGGAGAGCAGGTTCAAATTCGACCCTTATGGATATGTCAAACTGGACGCATCCTATGACGACAGCACTATCAACAGCGGCGATTATATTCTTTTTGTTCCCAGTGAAGCCTTTGTCGAGAATGATGACAAATATAACATGACCGCCAGGCAGACTCGTCTTGGAATGGTAGTCACAGCCCCTGATTTTCAGGGCTGGAAGACAAAGGGTAAAATTGAGATAGATTTTTACGGCAACGGACCGGCCGTACATGAAACCAAAAGCGAGATCGTCATGAGACACGCCTTTCTTGAATTAAACAAGGGAAATTTCGGTTTGCTGGCCGGTCAGACATCGGATGTTATCTCGCCTCTGGTTCCTTCGACGCTCAACTACACAGTGGGATGGGCAGCGGGAAATATCGGCTACAGACGTCCTCAGATAAGGTTCTCCCATAATACCGGGGCCAATGACCCGGTCAGCATTCTGACTCAATTCGCCCTTTCCCGCACAACGGGACTGACCAATGAAGATATTGATGGCGGAGGCCAGAATGACGGTGAGGATTCCGGATTTCCGACCATGCAGGGACGTATAGCGCTCACAACCGAGTTATTCGGCAAGAAGAAGAGTGTATTCGGCATTTCCGGTCATTATGGAACAGAAGAAGTGGATTGGCCGGGGGTTGAGACGGACATGAAATCATGGTCAATCAACTGGGACTTTTCCATTCCTATCTATGATCGCGTGACGCTCACGGGAGAGGCCTTTGTAGGAGAAAATCTGGATGATTATTTCGGCGGAATCCTTCAGGGAATAAACGCGATGACGCAGGATGAAATAAGATCCAAAGGAATGTGGGCACAGATCAATTTCAGACCGGTTGAAAAATGGCAGTATAACGCGGGCTTCGGTCTCGATGATCCTGACAATCAGGATATAAATATCGGCATGAGAGACAAGAATACCTTCTACTTTGTCAATGCCAACTTCAAGCTGATCCCGCCATTGACCCTCGGACTTGAATACAGCTATTGGGATACGGATTATAAAAATCTCTACGAAGG
>CAZJOB010000012.1:0-21235 GCA_964547435.1 uncultured Desulfatiglans sp.
CGATCCAGCCTTCGCCAAGGCTACGGCCCGGCAGGCAAGTCGCGGAATGACAAACTAGGAGGCTGTCCGAGAATAGCTCAGCGTGTCATTCTCGGGATAAAACAGTATTACGAGCGCACCATTATTTATGCATAGCTTAAAACAACATTAACATTTGTAGGGGCACCTGCGGTTAAACACAAATATTTACCTGGTGACCTTTCACCGAGATCAAAACAAACTTCGTTTCTTATAGATTGCCGAGATGCGGCATAAATCAGCTTTTTACGAGATCATCAGATTTGATGAAATCATTTTGGCAAAACAAAACTTCGAAAATATTTGACATCCGCACGTCATTTACGTAGGTTCATATCTCAATATTTGAGACCATGTTTTTTTTAAAATCGAGAAAAACATAAGGTGAAAAAATGAATGTTTATTTCTGGGGTACATGCGGATCTTTACCCGGCTCCATAACCGGAAAGCAAATAAAACAAAAATTGCGTTATGCCCTTGAAAAAGCCATCGATATGAAGCTGAGCGACAAGGCGAAAATCGAGGATTTTATCAATCACCATCTTACCTTTGCGCAGAGAGAAACATTCGGCGTTAACACTGCCTGTTTGGAGATACAGGACGAGGATCTCAACAATGCCGGAGAATATCTTATCTGCGACGCCGGCAGCGGCTTGAGGGATTTTGGCATGTATATGCTGAAAACCGGCAAAACAGGCGTTTTTAACATATTTATGTCTCATCTGCACTGGGACCATATACAAGGTTTTCCCTTTTTTGTGCCGGCATTCAACCCTTCTAATACTATAAATATTTACGGCGGCCATAAAGAACTGGAAGAGGCATTTAAATATCAGCAGAACTTCCGGCATTTTCCTGTTCAACTCCATGAAATGCGCGCTAAAATACGATTCCATGTGCTTGATGTTGATCATGAAAATGATATCTGCGGTTACAGGGTTTCCCTTATCAGGCAGAATCACCCGGGTGTTTCCTATGGATACTGTTTCCAAAAGCATGACCTTAAGATCGTTTATTCAACCGATTCGGAACATAACGAGGCCATGGAGGAAGCTGATTATCCATTCTATAAGTTTTTTAAGGATGCGGATCTGCTTATATTTGACGCGCAATACAACCTTTCCCAGAACCTGCTCGATAAAAAGGACTGGGGACATTCCAGCGGCATGATTGGAGTGGACATTGCCAGGCGCGTCAATGCCAAAAGGCTTTGCCTGTTCCATAATGAACACACAAGTGATGACGAAACCCTTGAAAAGATGTATCTGGATACTGCCCGTTACGCAAAGATCAGCGGAGATGAAAAGCTGGAAGTGCTGTCGGCATATGATGGACTCTGCGTGAAATTGTAGAATGCCTGCCTATGTTTTTAGCTCTTCATCGGGAACATAATTCACCAACAGAAAGCTATTATTGAAAGAATCTTACATGTGGAAATTGCCGGCAAAGAAGGAATCATCAAAACACGCCATAGAATATGGATCACAAATAATCGTATATAATCTAATCCGTGACAGACGTAAACGTCTGCGCATTGTTGTTTCTCATGAACGAAATGTGAGTGTATTTGCTCCAGTAAATGCATCCCTGATTCATATTCATGATCTTGTAAGAAAAAAGGCCTCCTGGATAGTAAAAACCTTTGATAAAATTGAGAAAAGCCCTCCTCTACCCGAACCGACGCAATATGTAAGCGGAGAAAATCTTGTCTATCTGGGAGAACGATATCAGCTTAGAATTGAAAGAGGAGAATATACGCCGGTAAAACTTGATGGCGACTATCTTTATATAGGAACAAAGGGTGATGCATGTACAGTTAGAATAAAAAAGAGAATTGATGAATGGTACAGGGAGCAGGCAAAGGGAATATTCCGGCGATATATTAAAACCTGTCTGGCCATTGCTCCTATGCAAGGCACTCCGGAACCCTTTCTCTCAATTCGGAAAATGCGCCGAAGGTGGGGAAGCTGCAGACCCTCAGGCCGCATTACATTAAACCTTCATCTTGTTAAGCTGCCCGTGGAATGCATTGAATATGTTATTATGCACGAACTCTGTCATCTACGACATCCCAATCATTCCAATAATTTTTATACCTATTTGGCCGAATGCCTTCCTGACTGGAAAAAGAGAAAAAAGGCAATGGATATGATCACATTTTATTAACCTTCTCTATGCAATATGAAGTGAAAATGTGCTGCCCGCTCCGGGAGTGCTTTTAACAGAGACGCTGCCCCCGTGCGCCTGAACAATATGTTTTACAATGGCAAGGCCGAGCCCCGTTCCGCCGAGTCTCCTGCTCCTTGCCTTGTCAACCCTGTAAAACCGCTCAAAGAGACGAGAGAGATGTTCTTCCTCTATGCCCCTGCCGTGGTCTGTCACCTCAATGGTTACACCTTTTTCATCCTGGAATCCGCGAATATTGATAAGGCTTTCATTATCGCTGTATTTTATGGCATTATCGATGAGATTTACTATCGCCTGCTCCAAAAGCGGCGGATTGATTTTTGCAGCCAGGTTCTCATCACAATCAATGCCTGTTTTAATCCCCTTTATTTGCGCAGCGGGTTCACATAACTGTATCGCAGTTTGAATCACATCCAATATCTTTTTCTCAACCAGTTCTATTCCCTCAGACTCTGCCTCCCTTTCTATTCGGGATAGTTTCAACAGGTCATCAATTATGGCCTCAAGCCGGCTTACGTGTTTGGCAATAATCCCCAGAAATCTTTTTGTATCCTCTTTTTCTTTAACTGATTCATCGTTAAGTATCTCCACAAAACCCTTGATGGCAGTTATCGGTGTTTTTATCTCATGGGATACATTGGCAACAAACTCCGTTCTAATATTTTCAAGCCTCTTAAGCCTTGTAATATCATTGAGGACTATAAGGGCTCCGATCTGTTTTCCATGTTCATCGCGAATATCTGTGCCATGCCCGTTTACAATAAGTCCTTCCATAACTGAAAGATTTAACTCTTTTTCTACAGGTCCCAGGCTGGACATGGTCTCTTTTAAAAAATCCAGAAAGGTTGAGTTTCTGACAATTTCCTGGACACTCTGGTTTTTGACAACCTCAAAATCCACTCCAAGCATTTCAGCGGCTGACCGGTTCATGGTTATAATCCTTTCATCCATGTCCACGGCAACAACACCTTCAACCATACTGGAAAGTATGGCATTCGTCTCACTCCTCTGCCGCGCGATGGTGTTTATCCGCCGGTGTAATTTATGTGCCATATCCTTTATTGCTTCATCGAGGCTCGATAATTCTTCGATATCAGAGGCCGGAATCCTGTGATCAAAATCTCCCTTTATGAAAAGCTCCGCGCTGTTTTTAAGCGCCTCAATAGGTTTCACAATACGCCGTGATATATATAGGCTCACCATCGCGCCCAGCAGAGCGATGATCAGACCCCCATACATTATACTTCTTTGCACCTGGTACAACTCCTGATCTATCAGATCAACCGGAATAGATGTTCTGAGAACTGCCTTTAATTCTTCATTTATCTTTACAGGGATTCCAAGATACATGTAATTTCTGGTCATCGTCCTGCTGTATCTTATAGATGTGCCGGTGGCTTCGGATATGGCGCCTCTAAATTCCTGCCTGTCAATGTGGTTATCCATCTTGCCGGGGTCGCTTTCCGAATCTCCGGCTACCCTTCCTGA
This sequence comes from uncultured Desulfatiglans sp., assembly GCA_964547435.1. GTDB lineage: Bacteria > Desulfobacterota > DSM-4660 > Desulfatiglandales > HGW-15 > CAZJOB01. Next base: position 3,694 of record CAZJOB010000012.1, read on the forward strand.
TGGAAGAATTACTGTTATTCTTATGGAGGATCGGTTCCCCGCCTTCTTGCATAATTCATCTATTTTTTCCTCATTCAGAGGCTCAAGGTATGGAATAATCTGATTCTCGAAAAGATGTGCGTTTGATTCGAGGTCTGTCAGAGTCTGTTTTAAAAAGATTTTTCTTGCAGAAGAGGAGGCATACCATGTTACAGCGAGCATTGAAACAAATATGATAAGCAGGTAGGATGGATAAATTGCCCATATCAGTTTTCTCTTTTGCGCCATAGACTACTCCCTGAACCTGTATCCCACTCCCCGCACTGTTTCTATGCATTTACGGGCAGGACCTAGTTTTTTTCTCAGGCCCACTATCTGAACATCCACTGAACGATCCGTGACAAAATAGTCATCGCCTTTCACCGCGTCCACTATCTGGGAACGGGTAAAGACCCATCCCGGACGTCTTATCAGATAATTGAGTATTCCGAATTCCGTGAGTGTCAACTGCACAGGCGCCTCGTTTACCAGCACTTCATGACGTCCCGGATTAATAACGATATCGTCAATTCTGATAACTTCCTTGTCATCATTAGCTGTTTTTTTCTTCCTTCGAAGAACCGCCTTTATTCTTGCTGTCATCACCCTTGGGCTGAAGGGCTTGGTTATATAGTCATCAGCCCCGAGTTCAAGGCCCGTTACAATATCCGCTTCTTCTCCCTTTGCTGTAAGCATGACAACCGGAATATCTCTTGTGCTGCTGTTTCCTTTTAATACTCCGGCAACCTCAAGGCCGTCCATTCCGGGCAGCATGAGATCAAGGACTATAAGATCGGGCAGTTTATTCTTTGCTGCCTTTAATCCCTCTTCTCCGGAAGATGCGCACAGGACATCATATCCTTCCCTTGTAAGATTGTATCTTACAAGCTCCAGAATATCCTCTTCGTCATCCACAACAAGTATCTGTTTCTTTTTCATGTTTTCAATCTTAGACGAATAATATTAGAAAAATGTTAAGAATTTATTAGATTAGAATTAGAACCTTAAAGATACATCCCCGCTCATTATCCTTTGTTCAGACCCATCGGCCCTTCTGATTAAAAGCGCCCCCTGGTCATCAATTCCCTGGGCAATGCCCTCTGTTTTTTCGTTATACCCGGAAACGGCAACCTCCCTTCCGGTTACAAGTGAAAGATCGTTCCACTTCTTTTTAAGTGAATCCATCCGGCAGGAAACAACTTCCCTGTAATATGCTTCAAATCCCTTCAGTATATCGGCCAGCAGTCTTTCCCGCACTGTACTTTTGCCTGTCTCCTTCAGAATGCTCGTGGATGAAAAAAGCATATCAGCAGAGCTTTCCGGCGTCCAGTTAACATTAAGACCAAGCCCCAGAACCACATATTCCGGCCTTTCACCTTTTACTGAAAATTCAGTTAAGATCCCGCCCAGCTTCATATTATTAAGATATATATCATTAGGCCACTTTATCATCAAAGACAATCCTGCTGTTTTTTTAATTGCCTCTATCGTGGCAACTGACAATATCATGGTAAGGGAAAAGACGCTATCCACAGGCAGATCTGGTCTCAGGATAATCGAAAACAGCAGATTTTTATATGGAGGAGAGAGCCATCTTCGGTCCATTCTTCCCCTGCCGCCGGTCTGTTCTTCCGCCAGAACAAGAGTCCCTTCCTTTTCACCTTTCACGGCAAGTTCCTTTGCCAGACTGTTGGTGGATTCAATCCTTTCATGAAAAATAATATTTTCTGAAAATATAGATTCCGCAAGCATGTTTAAAATTATGTTAATATCCATATGTTCCATCTTATCCTTATAATCTATAGTTTTATCATAAGATAGAGGATATATCCCATGTAGCACAATAAAAGGACCAAACCGTTCAACCTTGAAACAGTTAGTGTCCTTCTCATCATTATCCATGGAAGAAAGCTTGTGATAATCATAACAATGTAGTCTATTATCAGACCGCTCTCTATAAATCCGCCTGTAATGGAAATAGGCTTTATGATGGAAGCTGCCCCCAGGACGCTTAGAATATTAAACACGTTGCTGCCCAGCAGATTTCCGATGCTGATGTCCATCTCTTTTCGTAACGCAGCCACAACAGAGGTTGCCAGCTCCGGCAACGATGTCCCGAAGGCAACAATGGTAAGTCCTATGAATTTTTCGCTTGCCCCCAGAAGTGTCATGATGACAACCGCCGAATAAACCACCATTCTTGCTCCGGCTATTACACCGGCGATTCCTATAACTATCATAACAATCTGCGCGGGCCTTGAAGGGATATAACCTATCTCCTTTAGTTCCGATTCAAAATTTACCGCTTTCTCCGCTGATTTGGGCAAAGACTCCCTTCTGGAAATAAAATAATTAAACAGGGTATATATAATTATGCCCCCGAAGAGGGTCACACCGTCAATCCTTCCTATCCTTGAATCAAGTGATATCAAAAGGAGGTAGAAGGAAATTAAGAGCATAACAGGTATTTCTCTCTTTACGACAGCGCGGGAACCGGTTACTGGCTGAAAAATTGCGGTGATGCCTAAAACAAGGGCAATGTTGCATATATTGCTTCCAACGACATTTCCCACAGCAATCATGCTCTTGCCTGTTATTGCAGAATCGAGACTTACAACAAATTCCGGGGCTGAGGTTCCAAAGGCAACAACCGTCAAACCTATAACAATCGGTGTTATCCCGAGGCTTTGAGCAAGGCTGGAGGATCCCTTAACAAGCCGGTCCGCGCTATAATATAGTAAAATAAATCCGGTTACGCATATTAGAAGAGTAAATAACATAAATGAATTATGGATAGATATTGGTAGAAATTATAAAAGGTGCCCTGTGCCTTTTTTTAATGCTCTCTCTCTTTTTTTAACTCCCTGGTCATCAGTTCCCTGACCGCTAAAAGGGGATCTTTCCCCGTATGAAGGATCTCATAAACCTGCTGAGAAATAGGCATTTCAACATTAAGCCTTTTTGACAGTTCGTAGGCCGATACAGACGTCCTTACCCCTTCCGCTATCATGCTCATGCCTCCGGTTATATCTTCAAGGCTCATTCCCTCGCCTATTTTTAGACCCACAGTCCTGTTCCTGCTTAGATCCCCGGTGCATGTAAGGACCAGATCCCCTATTCCGGATAATCCCGCAAATGTCATGGGATTGGCGCCCAGAAACACGCCAAGCCTGGTTATTTCTGCCAGTCCTCTAGTAATAAGCGCGGCCCTGGCATTAAGACCAAAACCCAGACCATCAGACGCGCCTGCTGCAATGGCGATAACATTCTTTAATGCCCCGCATAACTGCACGCCTGTAAGATCATCGCTTATGTATACGCGGAAAAATTCAGTGGAGAATACCTTCTGCAGTTTTTCCGCGTGGGCAAGATCCCGGCAGGCAATGGTGACTGCTGTGGGTTTTTTCTCCGCCACCTCTCTCGCGAAACTGGGCCCGGCAAGACATGAAAATCTTTCTATGTATTGTTCAGGCAGGATCTCCCCGGCAACCTGAGACATTATCTTTAATGTGTTGTTCTCAATGCCCTTGGCAGCGGAAATAATACTCATATCAGCATCAAGGTATGGCCGCAATTTGGTCAAGACATCTCTGAAATACTGGGAAGGAACAACCATCATGATCAGGTCCTTGTCCTTGACCGCCTCCTTAAGTGTCTTCACCGGCCTGAGATTGGGTAAAAGTTTTATGTCAGGAAGAAAGGTCCGGTTAATATTATCGTCCCTTATCTGATCATATACATCTTCTTCTCTTACCCAAAGGTCAACGTCAAGGCCCTTTCCTGCAAGAAGATTTGCAAGGGCTGTTCCCCAGCTTCCAGCCCCTATGGCCCCGATACGTTTGATCTCTTTTCCGGCCATCATTCCTCCATAACCTTCGCTACTCCAACAACCTTTTCCCCTTCATTGAGATCTATCAGCTTAACCCCCTGCGTATTCCTGCCTATAACTGAGATATCGGCAACCCTCAGCCTTATTATCTTTCCGTGTTCGGTAATAATCATCAACTGATCCGAGTCATTAACCTGATAGGAGTAAACCACCGGACCATTTCTATCGGAGGCCTTAATAGTAAGAATCCCCTTGCCGCCTCTTGACTGTCTCCTGTATTCATCTGTTTTAGTCCTTTTGCCAAATCCTCTTTCTGTTACAGTAAGGATTGTGTAGCCTTCCAGAAGGGCTTCCATACCCACAACTTCGTCTTCCGGCTCCATTCTTATTCCTATATTACCAGCGGCAGTGCGCCCCATTTCTCGAATGTCGGATTCAGCAAACCTTATGGATTTTCCTCCCTTTGTTGCAAGAAAAATATCATGCTCTCCATTGGTCAACCTTACGCCTATCAATTCATCTCCTTCATTTATCTTAAGGGCTATGATACCGTTTGTCCTGGGATGACTGTAGGCCATAAGATCGGTCTTTTTAACCAGACCGTTCTTTGTCGCCATCACAACATACGAATTTTCAGTAAATTCCCTGACCGGAAGTATGGTTGCCACTGTCTCTCCCTTCTGGAGCTCAAGAAAATTCACGATAGCCTTTCCTCTGGACATTCTTCCGGCCTCAGGTATCTCATGGACCTTTTTCCAGTAAACCCTCCCCTGATTTGTGAAAAAAAGAAGATAATTATGAGATGAAGCCACGAAAAGGAGTTCCACAAAGTCCTCCTCCTTTGGAACAACGCCTGTAAGGCCCTTGCCTCCTCTGCGCTGGGCCCGGTAAAGGCTAATGGGGTTTCGCTTGATATATCCCCTGTGGCTTATTGTCACAACCATGTCTTCATCCGCTATGAGATCCTCAATGTCCAGTTCCTCTTCCTCTTCCAGTATCTCTGTGCGGCGTGAATCCCCGTATTTATCCTTTATCTCTTTTGTCTCATCATGTATTATCTGAAGGACCATTCTGGGATTTTCCAGAATCTCCCTAAATCTTTCAATATTCTTTTTAATTTCACGATACTCTGAATCAATCTTTTCTCTTTCGAGACCTGTAAGTCTGTGGAGCCGCATATCAAGAATGGCCTGTGACTGGGCTGCGGACAGTTCAAATTCCGCCATAAGACGAGTCTTTGCCTCTTTTGAATCCACAGATGACCTTATCAGGGCTATAATATCATCCAGAAAATCGAGCGCCTTTTTAAGTCCCTCAAGGATATGGGCCCTTTCTTCCGCCTTTCTGAGATCATATCTTGTTCGCCGGATAATTATTTCTCTTCTGTGTTTAATAAAATAATCCAGCATCTCCCTGAGGTTCAGGGTCTGAGGCCTTCCGTTCACCAGGGCCAGGAAGATGATGCCAAAGGACTTTTCCATCTGTGTAAACTTATAGAGCCGGTTCATTACAACAAGGGCATTCCCCTCCCTTTTAATCTCTATTACTATTCTCATCCCATCTCTGTCGGATTCATCCCTTATGTCGCTTATATCCTCTATCTTCTTTTCCTTTACAAGGTCAGCTATACTCTCAAGCAACTTCGTCTTATTAACCTGATAGGGTATTTCTGATACAATCACCCTTTCCCTGGATTTCCCAACCTTCTCCACAAATGCCCTTGCCCTGAGCTTTATTATCCCCCTTCCGGTCTTATATGCCTCCCTTATCCCCTTTTTTCCCAGAATAAAACCGGCTGTTGGAAAATCCGGCCCGGTTACTATTCTCATCAGTTCGCCCATTTTTATGCCCGGATTATCAATTATCTCTATTATGGCATCACATATCTCGGACAGATTGTGCGGCGGAATATTTGTTGCCATGCCCACCGCTATTCCTGATGAGCCATTTATTAAAAGATTGGGGATGTTGGTAGGCATTACCGACGGTTCCCGAAGAGAATCATCATAGTTCGGTAAAAAGTCTACTGTCTCTTTATCAAGATCCTGAAGAAACTCCTGCGCCAGCCTGGTCATTCTAACTTCCGTATACCTCATTGCTGCTGCAGGGTCTCCATCAATTGACCCAAAATTGCCCTGACCGTCAACCAGGGGATACCTCAAAGAGAAGTCCTGAGCCATCCTAACGATAGTGTCATATACAGCGCTGTCTCCGTGTGGGTGATACTTACCTATAACATCACCCACAATCCTTGCCGATTTTTTATATGGCTTGTTGTAATAGTTATTTAGTTCATACATGCCATATAATACGCGCCTGTGAACAGGTTTTAGTCCGTCTCTAATATCAGGAAGCGCCCTCTGAACTATCACGCTCATGGAGTACTCGAGATAGGATTTTTTCATCTCATCTTCTATGTTTACCGACGTGTAATTAATCTCCGAAACCATTATTTATCTCCAAAAACTCACAAATTTCATTATTTTACCGGGTTTAAAATAAAGATTTTTCCTCACACCTTATACCTTATACCGTGGACCTTTTTTCATATATCCAATTCCTTAACCTCCAAAGCGTTATTCTGAATAAATTCACGCCTTGGTTCTACCTTGTCCCCCATTAGCACGGTGAATATATCATCTGCTTCAACCACATCTTCAACCGTTACCCTCAGAAGTCTTCTCTGTTCAGGATCCATGGTTGTTTTCCACAACTGATCAGGATTCATTTCTCCAAGACCTTTATATCTCTGAATTGCAAGCCCTTTCTTAGCCCTCTCCATAAGTTGTGACATTAACACATCAGGTCCTTCCACCATTATTTTTTCTTCACTATCTGTGATAATATACTCTTTTTTTATGAGATCCCTGTATTTATAATGGATTCCCATCATATTTTTTAATTCCTGCGAGGCCAGAAATTCCCAGTTTATATAGGAAGGCTGTCCTCCGTTCTGCGTCTCGGTGATAGTAAACTCATATTCTCCATCCTCTTCAATAATATTTACATCCTGAACCTTAAATCCATTTGACTCAATATCTTTAAAAAGATTTTCCATAAACTCCCTGTTTTTAAACATAGTTATGTCTTTAGGATCTCTTGATGCCATATATTCAATAAATTTAGGACTATATCCCTTTCTTGAGAGTTTATTTAGATTTTCGTAAAACAAGGATATTCCCTTTAGAAAATTAATAAGTTTCTGCCCTGATATTTCTTCTCCTTCCGACAGCGTAACCTTTTCTTTTTCAGCCACGATATTGAATATATAACTATTAAATTCCTCCTCATCCTTTATATAAAGCTCTTTTTTTCCTGATGCCACGCGGTAGAGTGGCGGCTGAGCCACATATAAATGCCCTTTCTCTATCAGTTCCGGCATCTGCCTGAAAAAGAAGGTCAAAAGAAGAGTCCTGATGTGCGAACCATCTACATCCGCGTCAGTCATTATTATGACCTTATGGTACCTGAGCGAATCTATATTATATTCATTGTCTCCTATTCCTGTTCCGAGTGCTGTAATCATTATTCGAATCTCTTCACTGGAAATCATCTTGTCAAATCTTGCCTTCTCCACATTCAGTATCTTACCCCTTAAGGGGAGTATAGCCTGATTTCTCCTGTCTCTTCCCTGTTTTGCCGAACCACCGGCCGAATCTCCCTCGACAATAAATATTTCACACATGCTGGCATCTGTCTCCTGACAATCCGCCAGTTTTCCGGGGAGCGAATGACTTGAAAGCACGCCTTTTCTTCGTGCCAGGTCTCTGGCCTTTCTTGCCGCTTCCCTTGCCCTTGCAGCCTCCATTACTTTATCAAGAATGGCCTTTATTACCTTTGGATTCTCTTCAAAATAACTGTTCAGACCCTCGTTTACCAGAGTTTCAACAAGACCTTTTACTTCGCTGTTGCCGAGTTTTGTCTTTGTCTGGCCCTCAAACTGAGGTTGAGAAAGTTTGATGCTTATTATCGCCGCAAGCCCCTCTCTGACATCATCACCACTCAGTTTTTCTTTGAAACTTTTTCCTTTCTGAGAGTTTTGAAGGTATTGATTTATGCTCCTGGTAATTGCCGACTTAAAACCTATCAGGTGACTCCCACCATCTATTGTATTGATATTATTAGCAAAAGTTAACAGCTTTTCCTTATATGAACTACTGTACTGGAATGCCACTTCAACAATAACGTCATTTTTTTCTCCCGTTATATATATCGGTTTTTTATGCAGTACTTCCTCATTCTTATTTAGATATTCTACATATTGTATTATTCCGCCATCATATAGAAAATCATTTTTCTTGCCTGTCCTCTCGTCCGTTATCTTTATTCTTATCCCTTTTGAGAGAAAGGCCAGTTCCCTCATCCTTTTTGACAGGTATTCAAAATCAAATTCAACAATTTCAAATATCTCTTTATCAGGTTTAAATGTTACCTGAGTTCCCTGTTTTTTTGTCTCTCCTATTACTTTTATCTCTGACTTTACAACACCCCTCTCATACCTCTGAAAATAGATATTCCCGTCAATAAAAACCTCTACTTCCAAAAATTCTGAAAGGGCGTTTACCACGGAGACGCCAACTCCGTGCAATCCTCCTGATACCTTATAACTTTTATTATCAAATTTTCCTCCGGCATGGAGTTTTGTCATTACAACTTCAAGTGCGGGTATTTTTTCTGTTTTATGCATCTCAACAGGAATTCCCCTGCCGTTATCCAGAACACTTACACATCCGTCGTTCAATATCCTAACGTCAATAAAATCACAGTATCCTCCCATAGCCTCGTCAATACTGTTATCAACTACTTCAAATACAAGATGATGCAATCCGCCGAATGAAGTGTTGCCTACATACATTGAAGGCCTTTTTCTTACTGCGGCCAATCCCTCAAGGACCTTTATGTCCTCCGCGCTGTATTTTCTATCTTTATCTATCATTTAAATCCTCATAGGCATTACTATACCAAGAAAGCCCTTGTCATCCTCACCTGTTAAAAGGCATGGACTTGAATTATCAATAAACCCTAATTTCACCTTTTCACCCTCCATGGCCTGAAGGGCGTCAATAAAATACCGTGGATTAAATCCCATTTCCAGTGTTTCATTCTGATATTCGATCGCAATATTATCCTTAACATCACCCAGATCAGGGTTTATTGAAACCAGTTCCATATTGTTATTATCAAGCGTAATCTTTACTCCTCTATTATTTTCGCTGCTGAGTATCATCATTTTTTTCATTCCATCAAGAACATCTTCTCTTTTAACCTCAATGGAATGCTTTACGTTATCAGGTATAACAGAACTGTAATCGGGAAACTTGCTTTCAAGCAGTCTTATTACCATAAGTGTATTTTTGATCTTTGCCACACAATTATTCTGCTTAAAACCTATGCTGATTTTTTCACCCTCGCCTGCCATCCTGTTTAATTCGATCATTCCCTTTTTTGGAATCATAACTCCGGTATCCAGGTTTATCTTATTAATATCCTTAATATTTTTATCCATAAGAGAAAGACGATGACCATCCGTCGATACCATTCTAAATAAAGTAGCATCATCTTTTTCAACCCTTTCAGTATATACGCCTGAAAGTTTGAAACCGGCCTCTTCCATCGTAACTGAAAATATAGTTTTATTAATCATCTCAGAGAGCACATTACTATTCATCTCAATAAGTGTTACATCCTCCGGCTCAACAAACACCGGATACTCTTCAGCCGGCATACATGCGAGGTTAAACCGGGTCTTCTGGTCTGATATATTTACCCAGTTATTATCCTTTTCCTTGATGGATATCTCTGGCATTTTACTTTCCTTTAAAATCTCGAAAAGCTTTCTGCCCGATATTGTAATACTCCCTTCCTTGATAACCTGCGCCTCAATATTCTGCTGCATACTTATCTCAAGATCTGTTGCCGACAGACTTATATCAGAACCTTCAGCGGAAATGAGAATCATTGAGAGAATAGGCATATTGCTTCTTTTCTCAATTATACTCTGTACCTTTGAAACAGCCTTGAAAAGGGAGTCTCTATTTACCTTTATTTCCATGTATGCCTCCTATAATTATTTAATAGTTATATAATATAATAATATTAATAAGGACTGTATATTTGTTAAGTAGTATAATAAGTATCTAATATAAAAATAATTTTTATTGATTATCTCTTAACATAAATTTCCGCTATTTTAATATATAAAAATAATTTTTTATTTTTATATTTATATATGTTCAGTCTTTAATTAAAAAAAAAGTATTTTGTCTATATATTGTGAAATTATTTAAGAAGACTTTTTATATTATTAATATCCTCTTTTACGTCTATTTTTGTATCCGACATTTTTTCAATCTTATTAAATGCATACAAAACAGTTGAATGATCCCTTTCACCAAACTGGTAACCTATCTCCTTAAGTGGTGTATCAGTATGCTTTCGTGATAAATACATTGCAAGGTGTCTGGGATATGAATATTTATATTTTTTTTTATTAGATATTATATCCGCTACTGAAATATTAAAATATCCGGATGTTACCGACTGAATATCTTTTATAGATATATCAACATCATATCTGTCTATCAATGATTTTATAAGAGAAATGTTTATTTTTCCTTTATTCATCGACATAAAGGCTTCAATGCGAACTATATTTTTAAATAAGGTTTTTATATTATTATTTGTCTTTACTAGAAAATTGATAATATCATTTGGTATTGTAATATTATTGTCTGTTGTGTAATTTTTTAAAATATCTGTTTTTGCCTTTATATCAGGTTCTTGTAATTCAGTTAAAAGACCGGAACCCAGCCTGGATATTAAACGCGGGTTCATGTTTTTATAATTAACAGGGGGTCTGTCCCCTGATATTACTATCTGTTTATTTGCACAGTATATACTGTCAAAAAGAGATATAAATTCATCTTGTAATTTATTTAAATGTGAAAGATGTTGTATATCATCAAATAATAAAACATCTATATTACTATATTTAATATTAAAATTATCAAAACTATTTTTTCTTAATGAAAAATTAAAATCACTAATAAAATTTTTAGAATATACATATAAAACATTTAAATATTTATTATTTTTAATTATATTATTACCTATTGCATTTAATATATGAGTTTTTCCTGTGCTGTATTTTGAAAAGATATAATAAGGGGTATAATGATTTCCCGGCCTTTTTGATATATCCAGCGCGGATGAGTAGGTAAATTTATTAAAATCTGCAGTAATATAATTATCAAAGGTCATTGATTTATCTAAGTTATTAAAATAATTTTTATTTTCATATATTTGTTCTATATCATTTGAAGCAGTATTTTCTGAAGCGCTGTAAAAAACAATATCAGGTTTTTCTTTTGTAATTTTAAAAATAACGTTTTTTATATCATTAATGTAATTTTCCTTAACCCAGTTGGATACAAACTTATTTGGTACCTCTATTATAGCTGTATTATCATCTAACTTTATTAACGATGTGTGCGAAAACCATGTTCTAATTTCGTCTTTGTTCAGTTTGGATTCAAGGAGCTTTACAGCCTGTTCCCATATATTATTTTTTACTGTCATAACAATAAGATATATAATTAGTTAATATTTTGAAAAAACGTTTGATTCTAGATAATTTTTAATATAATAGCAACTAAAAATTGGGAAAAGAAAGGGTTATAAATGTCTTACTCTATAGGTTTGGCAGGAAAAGGAGGCACCGGAAAAACAACCATTGCAGGATTGCTTGTAAGATACCTTGTCGAAAAGGGAAAAACTCCTGTTCTGGCTGTTGATGCGGATTCAAACGCAAATTTTAATGAAGTGCTCGGCCTCAAGGTTGATGAAACTCTTGGAGACGCAAGAGAGGAGATGAAAAAAGGTGTTTCAACCGGAATGACAAAAGATGTATTTATGGAAATGAAACTTGAGCAGGCGGTGGTGGAGTCTGAGGGTTTTGATCTTATTGTTATGGGAAGGCCGGAAGGAGCAGGATGTTACTGCGCTGCAAACACATTGCTTACCAGGTATATCGAAAGGCTTATAGGCAACTATAAATCTATTGTCATTGATAATGAAGCCGGTATGGAGCATATCAGTCGATTAACAACCAATAATATAGATATACTTATAATTGTTTCAGATCCGTCAAGAAGGGGAATATTGTCCGCATCGAGAATATCGGAGTTAACGGATGAATTGGGAGTAAAAATAGGCCGTAAATTGTTTGTTATTAATCAGGTTAAAGATGATCAAAGGGAATTTATTAAAAAGGCGGCTGATGAATATAATATGACAGTGGATGGAATAATACCGGAAGATGAAAGTGTGACGGAATATGATCTTTCCGGGAAACCTACAATAAATCTTGATGTAAACAGCAGGGCATTGAAAGAAGCATATAATATTTTTGATAAATACATTAATATTTAATATTAAAGTTTAATAAAAATAAAAATATAATATTATAATATAATTATAAGTGTTATAGATTATTAGTTAAAAACTTGACAAGGGTGTTATTGTAAATTAATGTTGACCGCTAAAAAATTTTATATTCAACAGTATTATCAAGAATAAATAGAAGGAGGTAAAGAAATTGGCATTTGAAATTCCTAAACAACCCTATTCCGGGACTATAGGGGAAACAGTTATAGGTTCCGGTGATAAAGCCGTAACTCTCGGGGGAGAAGAATCCTACCCCTTCCATTTATTTGAGGGAAAGATGCCCAACAGCCCAATGATCGCCATGGAGGTATGGGACTATGATCCTTCCGGTGAATGGCCTGCTCCGGCGGTTGAGGCATTAAAGGATGTGCTGTCTTCTCCTGAGTCATGGGCAAAAAAGTGTGTAAAAGAGTTTGGAGCAGATATCATAGCGCTTCAATTAAAAAGCACCGATCCGAACGGCATTAACCGCAGTGCTGATGAGGCGGCGCAACTGGCCAAAAAGGTATCTGAAGCGGTTGATGTCCCCATGGTCTTCTGGGGAACAGCCAATAATCAGAAGGATGAAGAGGTATTAAAGAAGATATCGGAGATATGTGAAGGAAAAAATGTATCTCTTTCTCCGGTTGAGGAGGCAAATCACAAAGGAGTCGGTGCGAGCGCACTTGGTTATGGAAATACTATAGTGTCTTCCTCGCCTATTGATGTTAATCTTGCCAAACAGTTGAATATACTTCTTGGAAATCTTGGCGTTCAAAAAAATAAGATTCTGATTGATCCGACAACGGGCGGGCTTGGTTATGGAATGGAATATGGCTATTCAGTTATGGAAAGAATACGCATGGCCGCTCTTACGCAGGAAGATGACAGGCTGCAGATACCTATGATCAACAACATAGGGAATGAGATCTGGAAGTGCAAGGAGGCGGGACAGACTGAAAAAGAGGCTCCCACACTCGGTGATTCCGAAAAAAGGCCTGTATTGATGGAGGCAGTGGCTGCCGTATGCATGCTTCTCGCTGGTTCGGACGTGGTTATTTTAAGACATCCTGAAAGCGTGCGAATTGTCAGGTCTTTTATAGATCGAATGACAAATGGAGGTTCCGCGAAAGAGATTAAGGGGATAACAAAAAAAATTAAGACGCAGGATGTGGATCTTATTAAATTATCCCCGGAACCAGATCTTTCTATAGGTGAAGAAAAATCCGCAGAAAAAACATCTCCGGCCAGGAAAGAGAAGAAGGAAGCTAAGCCTAAAAAAGAGGAAAAGAAGGCCGAAGCGCCCAAAAAAGAAGAGAAAGCTGAAAAGAAGACCTCTGATGTTAAATCAAAGGAGAAAGAGGCCGAAGAGGTTGCCAGGGCCAAAGCAGAGGCAGAGGTAAAGGCCAAAGCAGAAGCTGACGCTAAGGCAAAAGCGGAAGCAGAGGCTGCTGAAAAGGAAAAAATAAAGGCCGAGGCTGAGTTAAAGGCAAAGGCCGAAGATGAGGCAAAGAAAGAGTTAAAGGCCCAAAAAGAAACCCGGGCAAAAGACACAGAAGATCTTAAGGCACTTAGATATAAGAGGGCACAGGAACGTGAAAGACATGAAGAGGAAAAGAAGGCCCTTAAAGGAAAGGAACCAGCCAGGACCGCGTCCAGGGATCAACCTGATCTTGTGGAGAGGCTGATAAGCAATCTGAACCGTATCCATAAACGTATATAAAAGAGGAGGAACCTCATAATGACTACTGAAGAAGTCAAGGGTAAGGCTGTTGAGGCCAAGACAAAGGAAAAAAAGGCCGTTAACCCCATGGATCTGACAGTCGATCAGGCAACCGCGGAAATGATAGAACGGTCCAGGAAGATGGAAATAGAGACCATCTTTGACAGGGCTGAAACCATGAAGGCCTGTAATATCGGCATTCAGGGGACGTGCTGTAAAAACTGTTCCCAGGGTCCGTGCAGGCTTCCTCTGCCAAAGGGTGGAATAGAGGGAAAGGATGACAGAAAGGGTCTATGCGGCGCAACGCCAGAAACCATAGCGGCAAGAAATTTTGCAAGAATGGTTGCCGGAGGAGCTGCCGCGCACTCTGATCATGGCCGGGGAGTGGCGGAGACCTTCCTAGCCGCCGCCAGAAAGGAGACCAAGGATTACAGGATACAGGACACCAAGAAGCTTCTGGAGATAGCCCCGGACTTTGGCGTGGAGATAACCGTAAAGGGAAATGACGGAGAGGTGCTGGACAGGGATATTGATGAGATAGCCGTTGAGGTGGCAGAGAAGGCCCTTGCCCAGTGGGGACAGCAGACAGGGGAAGTGTGTACAGTAAAGAGGGCTCCAAAACCACGGTATGAACTATGGAAAAAATTGGGTGTTATACCCAGGGGAATTGACCGGGAGATAGTGGAAATAATGCACAGGACTCATATGGGGGTAGACCAGCACTATGAGAATATTGTCGAACAGTGCACAAGGGCGGCCCTTGCAGATGGCTGGGGAGGATCGATGATCGCGACCGACCTTCAGGATGTGCTTTTCGGATGTCCTTATCCCTTAAAGAGTTCCGCAAATCTGGGTATTTTAAAGAAGGATCATGTAAATATCATCATTCATGGGCATGAACCCCTTTTAAGCGAGATGATAGTACAGGCGGCGGAACTGCCTGAGATGATCCAGTTAGCAAAGGAAAAAGGCGCCAAGGGAATACAACTGGGAGGAATATGCTGTACCGCGAACGAGATCCTTATGAGACATGGTGTGCCGCTTGCCGGCAATTTTCTTCAGCAGGAACTGGCCATTGTGACAGGTGCAGTCGAGGCAATGGTTGTAGATGTCCAGTGTATTATGGAAAATGTAGCAAATGTTGCAGACTGTTTTCACACAAAAATCATAACCACCAACCCGAGGGCGAGGATCGCCTCCGGAAACACCATCCACATAGAATTTGATGAACATACAGCCTTTGAAGATGCCAAAAAGATTGTGCGCACTGCCGTAGAAAATTTCCCCAACAGGGAAAAGGAGGTAGTAATACCGAATAAGTCATCAAATCTGATAGCGGGATTCAGCTATGAGGCTATCAATTATCACCTGGGCGGCACCTTCAGAGGTTCATACACCCCTCTGAATGACAACATCATTAACGGCCGCATAAGGGGCATCGGAGGGGTGGTGGGCTGCAACAACGCCCGTACAACCCATGATGATGGACATCTAACGATAGTTAAGGAACTTATTAAGAACGATGTAATTGTTCTGACAACCGGATGCAATGCTATTACCTGCGGAAAGGCGGGACTTCTGACACCTGAATCCGCCAAGGTATATTGCGGTCCCGGGCTTGCCGAGGTCTGCGAGACGGTTGGTATACCGCCTGTTCTTCATATGGGTTCCTGCGTGGATAACAGCCGTATACTAATGGCAGCGACAGAGGTTGTAAAGGCCGGAGGCCTGGGAAACGACATCAGCGACCTCCCTGCCGCAGGTTCAGCGCCCGAATGGATGAGTGAAAAGGCGATAAGCATCGGACACTATTTTGTGACCTCCGGTGTATACACGGTATTTGGTGTTACCATGCCCGTGAGCGGCGCGCCGGTTTTTGAGAATTATCTCTATAAAGAGCTGGAAGATATCTATGGCGGAATGTGGGATCTGGAAGTTGATCCCTACGAGCATGCAAGAAAGATGATAGCCCATATAGATAAGAAGCGAAAGGCCCTGGGCATAGACAAGGCAAGGGAAAGGGTCCTTATGGATATGGCTGACCGGCAGAAGCTGGAAGCCGCGTAAAAACCGGATGAATGGGAGATGGGAGTTGACAAACGGGAGATGGCATACGTGGGTTTATATAGCACATCGCACATCCCAAATCCATAACACTGATCACAAATTAAACCTCTTAGGAAGGGAGGAAAATAGAATATGTCAAAGTTAGTAGCATTCGCGGCCATTCAGGGAGCCTATAATATTGTTTCAAAAGCGGAAGGGTCATATAAGAGGGCCCTTGAAACTTACGGCGGCAGTCAGAAACTGGAATTTCCTAACACGGCTTATTTTCTGCCTATTATATATTCACTTACAGGAATAAAGGTCACAGACCTGGATTCCGCAAAAAAACCCCTTGATTTCGCACGGAAACTTCTTCCCCCACATGTTAAAAGCAACTGTCATTTACCATATCTGGGTCCCTTGCTGGACGCGGGAATGGCAGCCCTGTTTGCGGAAGAGATAGTGGAGGCGATCCGCTATGTGGAAGATCCTGATTTTTATCAGCCGGAAGCGGAAGTTCCGGATATTGATAATGGAAAGATATGGCTTGGAGCCGCTGACGACGCGATAATGAGAAAGAGGGGCGTGGAGTTTGTTGACGGAACAGCGCCGGGTTTTGCGGCCATTGTGGGAGCGGCGCCGGATTCCGCCACCGCCAAAAAGATGGCAGAAGAGTATCAGTTGAAGACAATATATGTATTTATGGCTGCAAACCAGAATGGGACAACCTTTGCAGAGCAGCTTATTGAACAGGGTGTTCAGATAGGCTGGAATACAAGGCTGGTTCCTTTCGGGCCGGACATATCCGCGGCTGTCTTTGCCCTTGGATTTGCCAACAGGGCCGGCATGGCCTTTGGAGGAATTGAACCGGGTGATTATAAGCGAATGCTCAAATACCAGAAGGATCGTATTTTCGCTTTTGTAAACGCCCTTGGCGATGTAAACGCGGAGTGGGCGGCGAACGCTGCAGGCGCTGTGAACTGGGGATTTCCGACAATCGCCGATACGGATATTCCGGAGATACTGCCCACGGGTGTATGCACCTACGAACACGTAGTAGCAAATGTACCGCACGATGATATGCCGTCTCGATCTATTGAGATAAGAGGCCTCAAGGTGTCTGTAACAGAGATCGATATACCCCTTGCCTATGGACCTGCCTTTGAGGGGGAACGGGTCAGAAAAGATGACCTTTATCTTGAGATGGGTGGTGGAAGGACCCAGATGACCGAACTCTGCAAAATGGCGCAGATGAATGAGATAGAAGACGGCAAGGTCGAGCTTATAGGTCCGGATGTGGGCGATATTAAAAAAGGGGATCGCCTCCCCCTTGCTATATATGTACAGGTAGCAGGAAGAAAGATGCAGGATGATTTTGAGCCGATCCTTGAAAGACAGATTCATCATCTTATTAACTATGCCCAGGGCATAATGCACATAGGCCAGAGGGATATAGCATGGATTAGAGTGGGGCAGCAGGCCGTTGAAAAGGGATTTACCCT
>CAZJOB010000012.1:21246-25041 GCA_964547435.1 uncultured Desulfatiglans sp.
GCAAGATTCTTCACGCGAAATTGCATCAGGACTTTGGAAAGGTTTTAGATAAGGTCCAGGTAACACTCTATACCAAAGAAAAAGATGTAATTAGAATCACCGATACCGCCAGGGCTGAATACAGGAAAAGGGATGACAGGGTTGAAAAAATGACCGATGAAGGAGTTGAAACCTATTATTCCTGCACCCTATGCCAGTCATTTGCCCCCAGTCATGTATGTGTGATAAGCCCTGAGAGAACGGGTCTTTGCGGCGCCTACAACTGGATGGACTGCAAAGCCTCCTATGAGATCAATCCCACAGGACCTAATCAACCGGTTCAAAAGGGAGAATGCCTGGACACCAAACTCGGACAGTGGAAGGGAGTAAATGATTTTATCTATAAGGCGTCACGCCAGACGATTGACCATTATAACTTCTACAGCATAGTATATGATCCGATGACTACCTGCGGATGCTGCGAGTGCATCGCGGCCGTTCTGCCTACCTTAAACGGAGTCATGACAGTTAACAGGGATTACACCGGAGAAACGCCATCAGGAATGAAATTCACAACCCTTGCGGGAGTTATGGGAGGAGGGCAGTCCTCCCCCGGATTTGTAGGTCACTCCAAGTATAATATTACACAGGGAAAATTTATTGTGGGCGACGGCGGTCTTCTTCGAATGGTCTGGATGCCGAAATCCCTGAAAGAGGAGTTAAGGGAGAGGCTGATCAAGCGTGGAACGGAAATGGGCCTACCGGACCTTATTGACAGGATAGCCGATGAAACAGTAGGAACAACCGAGGAGGAGATCCTGCCTTTTCTCAAAGAAAAAGATCATCCGGCCCTGAAGATGGAATCTATTGTAGGTTGATAAAAATATTTTGACAGGATCTACAGGATTGTTTTGAAGGCCTTTCTAAAAGACTTTAAAATAAAAAATCCAGTAGATCCTGTAAATCCTGTCTGAAAAACAATAATTAGACGGGATCAACAGGATTGACAGGATAGTTTATGAAGACCTTTAAAAAACATAAAAAATCCGGAAAATCCTGTTAATCCTGTCTAAAAAAAAAGGAGCATATTATGGCATTAACTGGCATGCAGATCTTTAAATTGTTACCCAAAACCAACTGCGGTGAGTGCGGCGTTCCAACCTGTCTGGCATTTGCCATGAACCTGGCGGCAGGAAAGGCCGAGCTTGATTCCTGCCCTTATGTGTCTGAAGAGGCAAGAGAACAGCTTTCGGAGGCCTCCGCGCCCCCTATCCGGCCGGTTTCCATAGGCGCCGGTGTTCGGGTGTTCAAGGTCGGCGGTGAAACCGTTATGTTCAGGCATGAAAAGACCTTTTATAATCCCCCGGGAATAGCGGCAGTTATAACATCTGATATGGCACTGAAGGATATTGACAGAAAGTTGAAGGAGTGGAACGCCCTTCAGTATGAAAGGGTCGGCCTTAACCTGAGGCCGGAGCTGGTTGCCCTGAAGGACGTGAACGGCAATGCGGATTCCTTTAAAACGGCAGCAGAAAAGATCGCGCGGGAAAGTGAGTTTAACCTTATTCTTATGACGGAAAGCGTGGACGTTATGAAGGCCGGAGTTGAGGCCTGCGGATTTAAAAGGCCGTTGATATATGCAGCCACAAAGGAAAACGCTGAAGATATGGGAAACCTCGCAAAGGAAAGCGGTCTTCCCCTGGCAATAAAGGGCGGCAGCTTTGATGAGATCATTGAACTATCAAACAGGCTGACGGGCATGGGGCTCAAGGATCTTGTGCTTGATACCGGTTCCAGGGAGATGAAACAGGCGTTTCAGGATCAGGTCGCAGTCAGAAGGGCGGCCCTTAAGGCCGCAAACAGGTCCCTGGGTTTTCCGACTATCGTGTTTCCCTGTGAAATGGCCGATAATCTCGACATTGAAACGGTCATTGCAGCAATGTTTATATCCAAATACGCGGGTATAATTGTCTTGTCTGATTTCAGGGGTGAAAGCATATTCCCTCTACTTCTGGAAAGACTCAATATCTATACTGATCCACAGAGACCCATGACAGTAACAAAGGGCATATACGAGATAGGAACGCCCGATGAAAATTCGCCGGTGCTTGTGACATCAAATTTCTCTCTTACCTATTTTATTGTAAGCGGAGAGGTAGAGGCAAGCAGGGTCCCGACCTGGCTTCTGATAGTAGACACTGAAGGTCTGTCAGTCATGACTGCATGGGCCGCGGGCAAGTTTTCCGGAGATATAGTTGGAGCCTTTGTTAAAAAATCCGGAATAGCGGACAAGATTAAACATAGAAAGGTCATAATTCCCGGATACGCTGCTTCCATAAGCGGTGAAATGGAAGAGGAGCTTCCGGGATGGGAGATAATGATCGGTCCGAGAGATGCAGCGTTGATCACGAAATTTCTAAAGGAAAACTGGAAATAACACAGAGGGGGGTATGTATGTTACTGATTGGAGAAAACCTGAACGTAATTAATACTGTTATAGGCAGGGCTTTCAGGGAAAAGGACCCTGGTCCTATTGCCGAAGAGGCCATCAGGCAAAAGGAAAAAGGCGTGGACTGGATAGACATCAACCTTGGTCCGGCCAAAAAGGGCGGTGCGGAACTGATGGAGTTTGTGGTAAAGACCGTGCAGGAGGCAATCGGCGATTCTCCTCCCCTGTGTCTGGATACCTCCAATATTGAGGCCATGGAGGCGGGTCTTGCGGCCCATAAGGGAAAGGCCATCATAAATTCCATTATGTGCAGGCCTGAGCGGTATGAAAAGATGATACCTTTGGCAGTAAAATACCAGGCAAACATGATCGCACTGATGTGGGGCCCTGAAGGTCTGCCCAGGGACGAGAATGAGCGGGGTGCCCTTGCCGCCGAACTTGTTTACGCGGCAAACGAGGCAGGAATCCCCAATGAGGATATATTTGTTGACGGTATTGTTACTCCTGTAAATATTCAGCAGCCGCAGCTCATGAGCCTTCTGGTCTTTCAGGAGATGCTTCAGGAGATGTTTCCCGGAATAAAATCCACATGCGGGCTTTCAAATATTTCAAACGGGCCTCCGGAGCATTTGAGGTCCATATTGAATGTTACATATATGGTAATGCTTGAAAGAAAGGGCATGTATTCATGCCTGGCAGATGCATATGATGACAAGCTCATAGCAGTTGCACGAGGGCAGAGGCCGGATATTGTGGAAATAATTCACAAGGTTATGGATGGAGAAAATCCGGGCATGGATTCCCTTTCCGGGGAGCTCAAGGGCTACGTGAAGACCGCCAGGGTAATACTTGGTCATTCGCTGTATTCCGATTCATGGCTGGAGCTGTAAGAAGGTTTTTCAGACAGGATTTACAGGATCTACAGGATTTATTTTCTTTTAAAAATCTTTAAAAACCATCCTGTCAAAAATAAAGAGGAAAAAATGGAAAATGAGAAAAGAAAAATAACCACACCCGCTGACCTGGAAAGATCTCAGCAGGATCTTACTATAAAAAGACATCTTAAGAGCATTAAGAGAAAAATACTCGTCATGAGCGGCAAGGGAGGCGTGGGAAAGAGTACTGTAGCCGGGGCTATAGCCCTCCTTTTAAGCGAGCAGGGAAACAAGGTTGGTTTGATGGATGTTGACCTGCACGGCCCGAGCATTCCCAACATTATCAAGGTGACAGGCGGCCTCAATATTTTGCAGGATGGAGTGGTTAAGCCATATAAGTATTCGGAAAACCTGAGTATCGTTTCTATGGGCATGCTCATGCAGGACCGGGATACAGCGGTTATATGGAGAGGCCCTCTTAAAATCACCGCT
>CAZJOB010000013.1:0-16572 GCA_964547435.1 uncultured Desulfatiglans sp.
CCCGCTTATTTTCAGTCTGGCGGAAAGTTGTTCGGTAAGCTCAACCGCCAGGGACCCCTGATCATATTTAAGATGCACAGTAGGCCCTATTATGCTTTCCTTGTCAAGATCAAGGGCTACACTGGTCATAAAAAGGTTCGACTGGACAAGCGGGCAGTAAAAGCCCCTTTCGGATCTGTCTTCAACAGGCATATCGATAATCACAGGTAAAAAAAGATATTTTGTCTTTCCCTTTAATACCGCGACATGCCCGTGTGACACCTTGATGGGATAACAGGTCTCAGCGGTCATTGATTCGATGCCTTTTTCCGAAATCTCACTGTTTGTCGGGGGTGACAAAACAGGCCTGAATCCCAGACGATCAAAAAAATGGGTCCAGAGGACTGCTGTCTGTAGAGTATAGATAGATCTTTGTATCCCAATTGTGGGCCTTCCATTGACCTCAAGCACAGGTTCATCGGATACCACATCATAGAGACCTGCCATATACTTCTGCCAGATGGTCTCCCTTGTCTTGAAATAATTTTCCTTTTTTTCGCTGCTGCTTCTCACGACATCATAACGGCCGCATTCGCCGCCCCAGACGCTTCTTCTGCCATCAAAATCATATATCTTGAGCTTGCATTGATTATGGCAATTGGGATCTGCATTGCATATCTTCTCAGTGTAAACCATCTTGTCTTTAATGGCCTTTTCAAATCCTCTGAAGCTGCTTTCATCTTCATTCCTCATTGTCATCAGTTCCTGAACCCGAATGGCCGCGCCAAAAGCTCCCAGCACCTCCCTGTGCTTCGGAACAATCAATCCCTTGTTAAGTACATATTCAAAGGCCGCCACAACCCCCTTGTTAAGGGAAGGCCCTCCGAGGAACATTATCCGTTTGCCTATTTTCCTCTTGCCGACAACCCGGTTCAGATAGTTATGGACAATGGCGTAACACAGTCCGGCAATAAGATCCCTTCTTTCCGCCCCCTTTTGCAGATAACTTACCAGATCGGACTCCATAAAGACAGTGCACCGCTCCGCAAGCTTTACGGGTTTTTCCGATGAAAGGGCTATCTCCTGAAATTCTCCTGCTATATTAATTCCATATTTGTTCGCCAGTTCGTGTAAAAAGCTTCCTGTGCCTGCGGCGCACACCTTGTTCATATCAAAATCCAGGGGATAGGTATTGGCAATTGATATATACTTTGAATCCTGACCTCCTATCTCAAATATGGTGTCTATTTCAGGGTCTATCTCTACTGCGCCCCTGGCATGAGCGGTTATTTCATCTATGATCAGATCGACATTCAGAAAATCACCGACCACATTCCTTCCCGAGCCTGTAGTGGCTGTGCCCATAACCCTGATATTTTTTCCTATATCTTCATAAATATGCCTCAAAAGCTTCTGTGTGGTTTCAATAGGCTTTCCCTGTGTATGCACATATGATTTATGTATGATTTCCCTGTTTTCATTTATAATGGCATATTTGGTTGTGGTCGAACCGATATCGATGCCCATATAAACTGGAATATCTTTTATTTTTATATTCTTTTTAACAGTATTGTCATCATTGAAGTCTGTCTTTACTATTACCAGTCTCGGCGCAACAGGTATATCATCCGAATAATCCGTTTCAAGAGACTCAAGTCTATTCAGGTCTATATTGTTTTTCATATTCTGCTCAAGGGCCTGAAGCGCAACTCCAAGGGCCCCTATGGATGTGTTATACTCTGGGACAGTCAATCCCGGGAAATAGCTCCTGAATGCGCGAACCTGAATCTCATTTAACGACAGGCCTCCGATAAAGATGATGGGTTCCTCAAGCGCCCTGTTGGAGACTATAGTGCTTATATAATTTCTCGCGTTGCCCAGATGAAGGCCATAGATAATGTTTTCAAGGCGCTCTCCCTTGTTCTGAAGATGTATCATGTCCGATTTTGTAAAGACCGTGCATCTGCATGCCACATGCGACGGGCTGTCGCTTCTGAGTCCCAGATCAATAAAGTCTGCGAGTATGCGGTCTATGTCTTTCTGAGCCGCGTTCGCCTTGCTGTCATAAATGGATGTGGCAAGACGCTGGGCCTGCTGATCAATAAACGAACCGGTTCCGGAGGCGCATGGGCCGTTTGTATTAAAATATTCAAGGTCCCACGCCCCGTCGTTGTGACTGATCTGAAACAGGGCCGTATCCTGTCCTCCCATACTGATAATGGTCCTTACGTCCGGCCTTACAAAAAGGGCGCCCGCTACCTGGCTTATTGTCTCAAATTCATAAAAACCCCCGACCTTCCGGCTTATTTTATTTCCATGATTTCCGGTAAAGGCCACTGCCATGATATTCTCCCTGCCGAGACTATCGTATTGATTTTTTAACAGTTCAAGCACGGCATCTTCAACCCGGCCCATATGCCGGTGATAGGGCGCTTCATGAATAATTTTTTTATCCTGGTTTATAACCACAGCGTTGAGGCTTACGGAACCCGCGTCTATACCTATGTAATATCTATCTGAATTATCTATGCCAATGATCTTCTTCATTTGATATTTCCTCTTATTTTGCGGTAAAGAATGTCTTTCCGCCATGATCCTGTTCCCGAATCTTCCCTTTTATCCTCAGAGCCTTTATCAATCTTTCAGCTTCTATGCTGTCAAGATTGAGGGATGTCAGGATGTCTTCAAATGTCACAGGACGTCTTCTTATCATCTCCAGAACATCATGTATACCTTTATCATTTTTTGTCTTTCCGCTGTCCAGGCTGGAAGGCGATATAATCTCGGCCTTTTCGCCCAGAATATCCCTTATCTCTTCCATTCTCTTCGCAGCAACAGCAACAGCCTCGGAATATGCGGGCGGCCTTACGACAGTGTTCAGGTGTATCCTGTCAGGCGCTATATCTTCGAAGGCCTTTGCGAGCCCCTTTATCTCATTTTCATTATCGTTGATTCCCGCAAGCAGCACTGTTTCAAGATATATTCTGCCATAGTATTCCTCCCTGTGTCTTATGAGTCCCTCTATAATGTCCTTCAGAACAAGGGTATGATGCGGCCTGTGAATGGTCCTGAAGGTATCCTCAAAAACAGTATTCAGAGTAGGGATAATAAGATCAGCCCCTTTCACCATATCCCTTACCCTTTTGTGCTGAAGCAGGGAGCCGTTTGTCAATAGTACCACATTGATGTCGGTGATCTCCTTTATCGCGGATATCGCCTCTTCTATTCGAGAATTAAGTGTAGGTTCCCCGGAACCCGAAAGGGTTATGACATCGGGTCTGGTGTTTTCAAGCACCCCCTTCAGCTCTCTGATAAGAGTGGGGATTTCCACATATGGTTTCGGCTCCACACTCTTGCATGTAGTCCTTCCGACCTGGCAGTAAAGGCAGTCATAGCTGCATGTCTTGGGTGGAATCAGATCAATACCCAGGGACAGGCCAAGCCTTCGTGAAGGGACCGGGCCGAATACATAGGGCATAATATATTTGTCTCCATTGTCCTTATTTTTGTTGCATTAGACGCATCAGGTTACTTTTGTGCTAAAGATAATAAAAAAGTTGAATATAAACAAGGGAAAAACACAAACCCGGAGTCTATTTGTCAAATCCCCATATTCTTATATGTCTGCCTTTTAAAGACGTTTTCTAAAGATTCTGTTTATAACCTAATTAATTCCTTCCTGCCCATCGATATACCCGACCAGTCCCATGCAACAGTCGCCAACGCCCCCAGAAAACCCGTAATATGCGCCAAAGGCAGCACCCTGAAGGGTATGTTTTCAGCCTGCACGAAAACAGATTCACCCATTACAGTCTCAATAAGAATTTTTATGCCCATAAAAACAAGGATGATAAGCCATACTCCCCTGTTAATCCTTGTTTTAACCATACTGCAAAGACAAAAATACGTGGCGGCTGCCGTAGCCAAACCTGAAAGACCGCCGTAGTATTCAAGGTCCGGGCATACCATAATAAAAATTAAGCCGGGCGCAACTGCCGCAAAACCGCATACAATCCAGAGACAGGGGAATCCCGACACACTGATTGCAAAACCGGCAACAGCAAAAACCAGGATATTCCATAAGATATGACTTTTCGAAAAATGGACAAGCGGAGCAGTAAATAGACGCCATATTTCTCCATTCAGGATTGCCTGCCGATCGTATCCAAACAGGTCTGACAATCGCGGAAAGCTGTAAATAATTATCGACAACCCCGTAATGAACAGTGTAAGTATAAGCCCATTAAAATCTATTTCTTTTTGCCATGACATAGAGCCAACCCTCCTAGGATAATCAGAATTACAGCATAGACGCCGCCCATGCTCCCGCCGCCAATGTATCCCGTTTTATGGACTATATCATAGGATTCCGGCATCTCTTTTATCTTTTCCTTGAAGAGTTCCAGCTCATCCCGAAGATTTTTAACAAGATCGTCAGCCGCCTCATGAAAACCCTTCATTGAATCATCCCGAAGCTGTTCTGAAAGATTTACAGGGGTTGAAGAGCCCTTTATAAGGCTGGCGCCGGGTGCACGAAAAAGCATTTTTCTGCTGGGGATATCATATACCACAGCATCAACCATAGTGCTGGTGTCATTTTTTTCTCCCTTAATCACATAGGCGCCAATAATGGTCCAGTAGGAAAACGACAGCAGTCCTGCATCCGTGTGTTGAACCTGATCATAGGAGATGAGCGCAATTACATCAATGTTGTACATCGTCCTTATCTGATCAAGATTTGTGAATCCGCCACCCTTTGTGAGGTAATCAGAGGGAATAAGCTCTATGTCCCTGACAAATGGAAGCACCCGGAACTCAGAGGAGATCCTCTTCATCAATTCCATCCTTTCATTTCTGTCCAGTGTTATTGTTATTGGAACTGCATCCGATTCCGGCACAAATGCAATTCCAACACGAAGAGGCAGAGAAAGGCGCGGTATGCCGGGTGTTACCACAATATCTTTTTGCGGATAGAGGTAGTCAACAACACTGCTGGTATACCTTTTATGATATCCTCCCCAGAAACCGGGTCCGCAGCCTATTAATATAAGGGAGATTAAAATCGTGGAACAGTAAAGTTTGAACTTCAATGACATAGAGATCCCTCCATATGATTTTAAAAAGAATTGTTTATCAAATGACATAACAATTTCCGTGCCATGTCCGGCATATTTACATAACGATTTGATAATATTGGGTTTATCATGGTTAAATACATTGAGAACCTGCATCAGTGGACTCATTCAATAACCAAATATTGAGCAAGGTATGTGCATATTTTGCATACCAATGAAAGAGCGGATTTAGCATGAATCTATAAGATTCTTAAACTTGATGATCTCGTAAAAAGTCGTATTTTCTTGTTTGTCATTCCGTGACTTTTTACGAGTTCATCAAACATAGAACAGTTTCCAATTTTTTTTTGCCAAATAAAACCTCAATACCTGACAATAACCCTTTTTTATAATCAATTATCTTAATAATATTTAGAGCCCTTTTTCTGTAAAAAATATTGCAAAGTGTATTTTTTTTTGTTAAAAGCCCTTAAACTGAATGATCCTGAACCTCAAATTCTTGGTCTATACTATGATTCCAGAAAAAATAATTCTTCAGTCGGCCGGTTCATTATCCATCAGCATTATAGCCATTCTGTTATTTGCACTGCAGCTCCTTATATTTTTCAAAAAAAAGAACCAAAACTGGCATGTATGGGGTGCGGCAATATCCTTTTCAACGCTGCTTTACTCTGTCGGCATTTTTATAGAATACAACACGAAAGCGGGGCCGCTTAACCGGTTTTCGGGTATTCTTGAATTTGCGGCCCTGATATTATTGATCCATTCCATGTATGGCTTTACTTTCTCATACCTGAGCATTGAAGCAAAGAAGTACCACCTGTGGGCAGGCATTTTTCACGGCCTTGTTATGATTCTGTTGTGGGGCACTGACCTGATTGTGGCTTATGAATTTTCAACATGGAATTTTATGGGGCTTGAATCGCCATACGTTGAGCCTGCAATAGGCGTCTTTGGTCCATTATTTGAGTTTTATATCGCCGCCTCCGCGATTATCGCGATGTCAATATGGATCAGGCACAGACGCACGAATATTAAATATCGCATTGTTTTTCTTTCCGGCATGGGTTTATGGATTGTTCTTGGAATCCATGACGGCCTTGCCTCACTCGGTGTCCCTGTCCTTCAGTATCTGATGGAATACGGCTTCCTGGGCTTTGCATTTGCGGTTTTATGGGTGGTTGTAAACAGTTGCATAGAGATGGAAATAGATGAAAAATATCAACTGATTACCGAACAAGCAAATGAATGTATTATTATTGTACAGGATGAAAAAATTGTATTCGGGAATCCCGCATTCTGCAGGTTGATTGATGAGCCAGTTATATCCGATTCTTCAGCCGAGAAGTTTTACAAAATGATGCATCCTCAGGAAAGGGTGTTTTATACCAGGATTTATTACTCGCTGTTAAAAGGGGATGCCCCCCCCGAACGGCACATTATGTGTATCAAAAAGGATAACAGCAAAGAGCGATATCTTGAAATAGCAATAACCACAATAAAATACAGGGGCAAAGATGCTGCACTCGGTGTAATGCGTGATATCACTGAACAAAAATATGAAGCCGACGCCCTGCGTGCGGCTGAAGAGAAACTGATAAGGTTGAAGAAAATGGAATCACTGGGCCTCCTTGCCGGCGGAGTAGCCCATGATCTCAACAACGTGCTCGCAGGACTCATTAACTATCCTGAATTGATCCTCATGGATCTTGCCGAAGACAGCAGGTTTCGCGAGCCGGTTGAAGGGATTAAGGCATCCGGAGAGAGAGCCGTGGCCATTGTCGAAGATTTGTTGACTGTTGCACGAGGAGTTGCAGTGCAGAAAGAGATATTGAATATAAATGATATCATTGAGGATTATCTTAAATCTCCTGAACATGAAAAATTGGTTCAATTCCATCCTTCGGTAACAATAAAAACCTGTCTTGGCCCGGATCTTGCCAATATGGAAGGTTCTTATATACATATCAGAAAAGCAATAATGAACCTGGTATCTAATGCGGTAGAGGCAATTACCGGCGCCGGAAATGTGCTGATATCCTCCAGGAATTTTTATTCTGAAAAACAAATCACAGAACATCAGGATTCAAAGACCGGGGAGTATATCATACTGTCGGTATCAGATGACGGCCCCGGAATCGCTCAGGAAGATATTGAAAAGATATTTGAACCCTTTTACAGCAAAAAGGTAATGGGAAGAAGCGGCACAGGTCTGGGCCTCGCAGTGGTCTCGAACATAATTCAGGATCACAGAGGATATATTGATATAGAAACCGATAAAAACGGAACAACATTCAATATTTATTTCCCTTCGGTTAAAGGAGATGCTCTGAAAAGGAAACTTCATGTGCCGATAATTGAGTATCAGGGGAATAATGAAAAGATACTGATAGTTGATGATGTGGCTTCTCAGAGAAAAATAATCTTCAACATGCTGACCAAACTCGGCTATGACCCTGTTACAGTATCGAGCGGTGAGGAGGCTGTTGAATATATCAAAAGGAATTACATTGACCTGGTGCTTGTCGATATGATTATGGAGCCCGGTATAAACGGTAAAGAGACTTATGAGAGGATGATTAAAATCAGGCCGGGCCAAAAGGCTTTAATCTTAAGCGGATTTGCGGAAACAGATGATGTTAAAAATACGCTACAGATGGGCGCGGGCAAATATATCAAAAAACCATTCTCCCTTGAAGAGATAGGCATTGTCATAAAAGAAGTGCTTAATAAAAAACCTAAATCTTAGCGCTGTACTCCCTGGTAAACTCGATCAGTGCCCTGATTGACTCATCTGTCCCATAATCTATCTGGCAGCCCGGACTCATTATAAATCCTCCATCTCTTCCGCAGTAGTCGATAAGGTCTTTGCAGTATTCCTTTACCTTATCCGCGTTCCCGGTTGCTATCAGTGAAATTGGCACATTGCCCATAATGCAGGAATGATCTCCGAGCACATCCTTTGCCTTATGCATATCGGTCTGATCAAAGAACCATACAGTGGATGCCTTTGGCAGTTCCTTTATATATTCAAGCCGGCGGTTAAAGCTTCCCTCTGCAAATGGAACCGGAATAAGCCCCTCGTTTATGAGCTTCATAAGAGACTGCTTAAAGGTGGGCCAGTAAAATTTTTCATACTGCTCGTCCGACATAAATTTATCATCTCCCTTATGCAGGGGAATCAGGACAAGGGGTGAACCGCCCAGCGGCACATCAGGGTCCGGCATAAGTGCGAGTATCTTTTCACATGCCGCCAGTATCTTATCCGGGTTTCTGCGAAGGTCGATCATAATGCCGGTGGTGCCACGCATGGAATCCCCCAGCACATCATAGGGGGCTGTTCCCCCTACTCCAAGCAAATCACTGAGACTGGGATAGCCCATGGCCTTGATGCGATTGGAGAGGTCCATCATTACACCAAACGGTTCCATGGACAACTCACCGGCCTTTTTCAGGATTCCCAATGCCTCCTGTACCTCGGGATCAAGAAAGGCCCCTGCCACACTCCCGAATCCAAAGGCCTGCACTGAAAATTTCGGTAATTTTCTAAGCCCTTTCAGGGCGCTGTTCAATCTCGGCAGGTACACCCTCAAGGCAAAATCCGAAGGATCTTCAAGAAAATGATCATATTCATCAACAGTCATGTATTCCTGTTCTACAGCCTGATACTGATTATCATCAGGAAGAGAGTAGCCCGGCCACTTCAGGTTTGTCAGTCCGAGCAGCTCCATGGATTTACCGGACATAAAAAAGGCAGCCAGCCCTGTATCAGGATCAAACTCCCTATGAAACTGAATAATGGCTTCTGCGGCCTCGCTCCACTTGTTGTACATTGTGGCCTTCTGGGGGATGCCAGCCCTTCTGAGGGCGTATCCTCCTGCCAGAGCACTGACCGGAATACGCGCCGGCCTCTTTTTAAGCTCGATAGCATCCTTTAATAAAGTGACGTTTTCTTTGTATTTATCCTCAGCTTCCGCGCTTTCAAATTCAATATCGTAAGCATTTACCCAGGCATCCAGCCTCATGGCAATCTTTTGATCTGATGACAATTCACTCCAGTTTGCAGGCTTTTCACTCATTTCCATTCTCCTTATTTCTTTTTCACCTTTTCAATCATCTCCTCTACTTCTTCATAACCCTCTTTATAGAACCCTTCTTCTTCAGGATCAAGTTCATGCAATAATCTTAAGAATTCACCAGCATGCTCCTTTTCCTCATCGGCAATGTCCAGAAGCACCTCCTTTGCCAGCTTGTTGTCGGTGCTTTCAGCGGTCTGCTGATAAAGCTGTATGGCCTCATACTCGGCAGCGATCATAAAACGTATCGCGCGAACCAGTTCTTCGCTGGTAAGTTTTCTGTCATTTTTAAGCACTGTAAACGGACTGCTGAATTCAGGCATTTTCTTTCTCCTTTCTTTATTATTGTTTGTTTTAGTTATATTTTTATCCGCCCCATTGTCAACCAATTTTCACAGGTTGATGAGTATGACCGATTATATGATTCTTAATTTCACATATACTTTTAATAATCATATCAGGGATCACCCTGGAATCTTCCGGAAGCCCCCTGTTTCTGTAATCATTCCATATTCCGAATACTCCCAGTTTCTGAGGACCTTCAACATCCCATTCAAGGTTGTCCCCAATCGCCCAGATATCTTTGGGATTCAGTTCCAGTCCATCCATGGCTTTTATATACACCCTCTCATCAGGTTTGCCGAAGCCCTGTTCTCCTTCTATCAGGATTACCCTGAAATATTTTTCAAGACCGAACCGTTCTATCTTCTCTCTCTGTTTTACAGTCTCACCGTTTGTCATCATTGCCAGTGAGACACCACAGTTGAACAGATAATCAAGGGTTTCAATCGCCCCTTCAAAAAGATACAGATCCTCTTCCCTTCTTCTCTGGAACTCATCTGCGATTATTCTGGCAAGAGGAATATCCTCTATGCCCAGTCTGTCAAACACGAGTTCAAGTATATGTCTTCTGGCCTTGTTAAGATCACTCCGGCCTGTCCTGTGCCGTTCGCTGTCCGACCAGAACCAGCGGCTGACTTCCCTGATTGTGCTGTAAAGCAGATCGGCTTCCAGCATATCATTGTATAATGAATATTCTTCACAGACCTTTCTCCATGTCGGCGCTGATATTTCACTGTAAGCGATTATTGTATCATCCAGATCAAAAAGTATCCCCTTCGGCAGCATTTAATTTCTCCTGTTAATGAATTATTATTGTGTCCCTGTGCGGTCCGACGGAAATGAACCGGATCGGCATCCGAATCAGAGCCTCTATTCTTTCAACATAGTACTTCGCTTCTTTCGGCAGTGCTTCGTAATTACGAATACCCGAAATGTCACATTTCCATCCACGCAGCACTTCATAAACCGGCCTTGCCCGGTTCAGCTTGAGCGAGGCAGGGAAGTAATCAATCCTTTCACCCTCTATTTCATAGGCGACACATACTGGAATCTCATCCAGATATTCAAGCACATCCATCATTGTCAATGCCGCTTCCGTGGCCCCCTGAACCCTGCATCCATACCGGGTCGCTACCGCGTCAAACCACCCTATACGCCTGGGACGGCCTGTCGTCGCGCCGAATTCACCCGCATCACCGCCCCTTTTACGAAGATCATCCGCCTCATCACCATCTATTTCAGTCACGAATGGCCCGGCGCCGACACAGGTCGAATAGGCCTTTGTCACTGCTATAATGTGCTTTATTTCTCCGGGCGGAATTCCTGCTCCGACGCTCGCGAATCCTGCCAATGTAGATGAAGATGTTGAAAAAGGATATATGCCATGATCAGGATCACGTAAAGCCCCCAGTTGCCCCTCAAGCAATATGCTTCTATTATGCCTGATCGCCTTATGCAATACCATCATCGTGTCACATATAAAAGGCCTGATTCCACTTGATAATTCAGTCAACTCATCAACCAGATCTTCCGCGTCAATCTCATCTTTTTGATATAGATATTTTAGCAGTATATTTTTTTTAACAAGAATTCTTTTTATACGTTTCAGAAGATGATCTCTATCGAATAATTCATTCACCTGTATACCAAGCTTCATGTATTTATCTGCATAAAACGGAGCGATTCCCTTCTGTGTTGAACCAAATTTATCCTTTCCCAGCCTTTCCTCTTCATATTTATCGAGGATAATATGAAAGGGCATGACAACCTGAGCCCTGTCTGAAATCAGTATCTTTGGTTCGGGAACACCACCCTTTATCAGGGTATTCAATTCTAAAAGAAAGGCACGAATATCAAGCGCCACACCTGTTCCAATTATATTCATTACATCCGGGAAGAACACACCTGAAGGCAAAAGATGCATAACAAACTTGCCATAATCATTGATTATTGTATGGCCCGCGTTCTGTCCACCCTGATATCTTATTACCATATCAGCCTTTTCTGAAAGGTAATCTATTATCTTACCTTTCCCCTCATCACCCCAGTTCGCTCCCACAATCGCTTTAACCGTCATCGTTCTTCTCCTTTAGTTTTTTTTATTGATTTTAAGATACATGCAGCATATATATAATTCAAATTAATATTTTTTATTGATATTATAAGTTATTATTATGGAATTAAGCCTTGAACAACTGAACTCATTCCGCACCCTTGCTGATACCGGAAGTTTCACAAAGGCAGCGGAAATACTTTTCAGGACACAGCCGGCTATAAGCCAGATTATCAGGTCACTTGAGGATAGACTGGGTGAAAAACTCTTTATTCGTGAAGGCCGGGTCGCCTCATTGACACCCGCCGGTCAGATCCTGCTGAATCATGTTAAAGAAGCCTTTGATATACTCGAACAGGGTATTATAAAAATAGACTCTTTAAAGGATCTGGTCGAAGGGCAATTGACAATCAGCGCCAGTGATACAACCGCATACTATATCCTGCCCGAAGTCCTTCTGGAATTCCGGAAAAAGTATCCGGGCATTGATGTTCGAATCCTTTGCAAGCCCTCCCCCATATCAGCAGAACAGGTTGCTGCAAGGGAGGCGGATTTAGGGATTGTAACCCTTCCACTATTTAATCCAAGACTGACTTCAGAATCATTGGTTATTAGAGAAGACGTGGCGATCTGTTCACCTTTCCACCCATTATCACAAAAATCCAGGATCTCTTTAAAAGACCTTTCTGAATACCCATTATTACTTCTTGATAGAGGCTCCAATACACGCACACATGTTGACAGACTTTTTAACAAAGAAAATATTAATCCAAAAATAGTAATGGAGCTTGGCAGTATAGAGGTGATAAAAAAGCTCGTTCAGCTTGATTTCGGTATATCCATAGTGCCATTGATCGCCCTTTACACTGAAATAAAAGAAAACAGGCTGAAGGCGATTCGTATCTTTAATAAATCTGAATGCCGTGAATTGGGGATCATCTACCCTGTTAAGGGGATTTATTCCCCGGCAGCAAAAGAATTCATAAGGATATTAAAAAATCACCTTAAGATGAAAGATAGGATTTGACTTTTAGGTAAAATATTGTAGTTTCATTTGAAATTAACTCTATAAATTTCGGATAATCATGACAGACAATAACCACGCCCTCAAGGTCCTCAATCTATCCAAATCATTCGGCGATATCAAGGCCGTAAAGAATGCATCGTTTTATGTCCCCGAAGGCTCCATATTCGGCCTGATAGGACGCAACGGCGCCGGCAAAACCACAATTATGCGAATGATGATGAGCGTCTACCTACCCGATTCAGGAGAAATCCTGATGAGGGGGAAAAGAGCGGATCAGGAGTTCAGGAACAAGGCCGGTTATCTGCCTGAAGAAAGGGGCCTCTATAAGAAAATGAAGGTCCTGGAGACCCTCCTGTTTTTCGCGGAACTTAAAGGTAAAAAGGGCAAGGCAATATCAGACAGGGCAAAGGAGTATCTTGAACGCTTTGACCTTATGGATCGTATCAATTCAAAGGTGGAGGAACTGTCAAAAGGAAACCAGCAGAAGATCCAGTTCATTACAACCATATTACATGACCCGGAATTCATTATACTGGATGAACCCTTTTCCGGAATGGACCCCATTAACACCAATATCCTGAAAGAGATAATACTGGAGAAAAAAAAGGAAGGTAAAATAATAATTTTTTCCACCCATCTGATGGATTTTGCCGAAAAGATGTGTGACCACATAGCCATGATAAACAATGGAAGGATAATATTGAACGGTTCTCTAAGATCAATAAAGGCCGAATATTCGCAAAAAAATGTCACCCTCGCCTATGAAGGTGATATCTCATTTCTTGAAAATCATCCCATTGCTGAAAAGATTTCCGACTTTGGAAACAGCACGGGAATCAGGTTAAGGGATGGCAATCAGACACAGGAATTTCTGAGGCTGCTGCTGGACAACAATGTAAAGGTCAAAAAATTTGACGCGGAAGACATATCCCTGCATGAAATATTTATTGAACTGGCAGGAAAACCATCTGAGGAGGGTTTAAGCTTTGCTGAATAACAGGATACTCGCCATAATAAAAAGGGAATTGCGTGAAAAACTTATGTCAAAGGCATTTATAGTTATGACATTCATGGTTCCGCTATTCATGTTCGGGACAATCGGCATTCAGGTATTGATGGTTTCCTATAAGGGCGACAAGGGAACCCGCCTCGAATTGATCACAGAATCGGATTCACTTACCGAAAACTGCGAAAGATATCTTTCAGAACTGGATTTTATTAAAGATGGAACATATTCAATCACCTACAGCACATTACCGGGTAAATCAGTTAAAAGCCATGTTGAAGACCTGAAAAATGAAATACTTTCAGGAAAACTGAACGGTATAATTTTCATCCCTTTAAATGCCCTAAAGGATAAGAAGATAGATTTCTACTCGAAAACTCCAAACAGCATTTCCATCTTTCAAAAGCTGAATAACCATATAAATAAGGTGCTTATTGATCAATACTTCTCGGAAAGGAAACTCACGAATGAGGAATTAGGATTCGCGCGTATGGGTGTGGAATTTAATGGCCTCAAGGTCTCCAAAAAAGAAGGGATTGAGGAAGAAGGGTTCGGAAACATTATCCTTGCCTTCCTTTTCGCATTCCTCATATACTTCAGTGTGATATTCAGCAGCCAGATGACCATGAATTCGGTGCTGGAAGAAAAAAGCAACAAGGTCGTGGAGGTTATCCTTTCCAGCGTAAACAGCAGGGAATTTATGACAGGAAAGATCCTGGGCTGCACCATCACTGTATTCGCGCAGATGGTGATATGGCTTTTGCCTGTTATGATTCTTGTGGCAACCTCATGGTTTACCCTGCCCAAATGGCTTGTTTTTGATATCAGTTATTTTCATCTTTTATTTTTCCTGTTCAACTTTCTGCTTGCAGTATTGATATATCAGGGTTTGTCAGCGAGCGTGGGCGCAATCTTCGACAATACACAGGAGGCCCAGTCCGGTTTTTTCCCTGTCATTCTGCTGATAATGATTCCTTTTTTTCTGTGTTTTTCTATGGTTAACAACCCCAATAACCCCATTGCCGTGGCGGCGTCATATATCCCCTTTGCCACCCTGATGGTAATGCCATGCAGGTTTACCATTGTTGACCTGCCAGTCTGGAAACTGATAATATCTCAGTTAATCAACATCGCCACACTGATCGTCATCTTCCCGCTTGCAGGGAAGATTTACAGGATCGGCATTCTTAGATCCGGCACAAAACCCAAGTTACGTGAGGTTATAAGATGGCTGAGGGCCTGAACTTTATGCATCATATTACATTCTGCAGGATCTTCTGAAAATCGAATACATCAGAATGCCCGCAATAATGGTCACCGCTCCGTAGACGCACACAACAGGATTGCTCTTTATTGAATAAACTATGATCCAGAGGCTGCTGAGAATAAATATAAGCGGCGTGACCGGATAACCGAATGTCCTGTATGGTCTTTTCAAATCAGGCATCCTTATTCTTAACAGCATCATGCCCGCAACAGTAAGAAGGGCAAAGAGAGAAAGTGTAAAGCCTATATATATAAGAAGCCTGTCAAAAGAGAAGGTGACAACCATCAGAATGGCTATGCATGCCTGTAAAAAGATTGATCCTCCGGGCGTGAAATGCTTTCTGTTCACCTTTCCAAACCACTGAGGGAACAACTCGTCACGCGACATGGCATAATATACTCTGGGGCCGGCCATTATCATTGCGCTTATGACAGAA
Organism: uncultured Desulfatiglans sp.; assembly: GCA_964547435.1. Classification (GTDB taxonomy): domain Bacteria; phylum Desulfobacterota; class DSM-4660; order Desulfatiglandales; family HGW-15; genus CAZJOB01. Next base: position 15,262 of record CAZJOB010000013.1, read on the forward strand.
AGAAGGCAGATTGTAACGGCCATTGAAAATATGGCTCCTGTCCTGGCGCCAAAGAGGCTTGCTGCCGATTTCGCGCCTACTTCAACTACTCCGCTCATTTCTGCCGGCGAAAGTGCATATATAAAGATGACGTTCAACAGAAGATACAGCACCATCACAAACAGGGTCCCGAAGAAGAGGGAAAGGGGTATGTTTCTGGATGGATTCCTGATCTCACCTCCCAGATATGCCGAGGCATTCCATCCGCTGTAGGCAAATGAGATAAATATCAGTGATGTGGCAAACTCTCCGGAAAGAATAACTCCCGAAGATGAAGCTGCACTGAAATTAGACCACGAACCATCCCCTATAGCAAAACCTAATATGATAAATACTAGTATTACCAATACCTTAAACGTTGTCAAAATATTCTGGACCCTGCTGCCGAAATGAAGGCTGTACCAGTGGACCAGGGAGAAGATAATTATGATTGCCACAGCGAGCAGGGTTACAGGAGAAAATGTTATAAAATCCATGGCAGAAAAAAAGATGGTGTCGGAAAGATCACTGGAAAAGCTTCCAAAAAAGTATCTGGCAAATGCTATTGACGCGGCAGCAATCGGTGCTGAAAAACCCACTATCAATGATATCCATCCCGAGAGAAATCCTACAGGCTTTCCCAGGCTTTCCCTCAGAAAGACATATTCTCCACCGGCCATGGGGAACATGGCCCCCAGTTCTCCATAACACAAGGCGCCTGAAAGGGCCAGCACACCCCCAATCACCCAGCACATCAGCATGGCCTGGGGCGATGACAGGGTTTCCATTATCAGCCCTGAAGTGGTAAATATGCCTGTTCCTATAATATTGGCTATAACCAGTATCACGGCAGATATTAATCCCAGATCTCTCTTTAGTTCATTATTTGTCTGATTATTCATTATTTTAATTTATCTCCCTGTAAGAGAATACAATGAAAGCCTTTCACCAGGAGGCTGACCGAGAATGCATTTGTTTCACCTTTTGGTCATTCACGTGAAGACTGCCCTCGATAAGTCGGGGGGCGGGAATCAATAAGCATCCGAAAGCAATGGATTCCCCGGTCAAGCCGGGGAATGACACATATCGTACTTATTTCAAGTCTATATTTTTCCCCTCGGCCCCTTGAATCCTTTGCCCCTTGAACCCTCGGCCACTTCTTGTCAATCATCCATCCACAGTGGTATCATCGGGCCTGAAAAGCACCATAACATAAAAAAGGCGGTCAGATCAAACCCTAAGATGCCACAGTATACCTTATGGTTTAATGACCGCCTTAAATGCCAGGCGCAT
>CAZJOB010000013.1:16582-19066 GCA_964547435.1 uncultured Desulfatiglans sp.
AGGCTGTCCGAGAATGTATTTGTTTCGTCTTTTGGTCATTCCCGCGCAGGAGGGAATCCATTCATTTCAGGTACTTATAGATTCCCGCCTTCGCGGGAATGAAACCCTGGGCTATTCTGGGACAACCTCCTAATTAACCCAGTTTCTATGCGCCCTGTTTGATTCCAGGCACGGACCAATATATATGAGGAAAAGGTTCTTTTCCGGTTCACTGTTTATAACCTCCTCCATACCATCCAGATTCGTCTTTACCACCTTCTCAGTGCCCGAATATCCCGCCCTATAGACGACCTCAACCGGAGCACCTGATTTATATACCTCCTTAAAAAAGGTCATCAGTTTGGGAAGTTCTCTTGTTCCCATAAAGACGCAAAGGGTTTCACCATTTTCAGCAGCAGACTCAAATAACTGCCTATTTTCAAGAATGCCCCTTGACGTGGTCAGTATTATTGAGCCGTTGCATCCCACATGACCTTTGATAAGCGCATTGGCAACATTAAAGGAACTGAGCCCCGGAATTATCTCTATCATATCCTCAGAGAAGTGTTCCATTATGTATTCCGAACCGCTCCAGATTGTCGGGTCTCCGTATTCAAGGATTGCCACATCTTTTTCCTTGTTCAGTTCAGCCTTGATCAGGTCAGCCATCTCCACGCGTCCTTGTTCAATCTTGGCTTCAAGCGCCTCTCCTGAAAGATCAGGGAACCTCTTTTTTACTGTCGGAGGAACATAATCATAGGTGTCAAAAAGGATTCGTTTATCGCCTATGTATTTTCCGAACCTTTTTTTCATATCTGCCGAACAGATAATGGCATCAGCCCTTGCTATCGCGGAAACCGCCTCCATGGTAATAAGGTCCGTGTCACCGCAACCGATGCCGATATAGGTGAGTTTCGGTTTTTTTGCCAGATCTATGACCTCTATCTTCTGAACCGACTTTATATCACGGTCAGACATAATGTCATCCGACGGCACAAATACAAATCTGCCCTCCTCTTCAATCTTTTTTCCATTCTTCATATCAGCGATAATATTATTATCTTCAACCCTGTTCAGAAATACCTCCCCATATGAAAAAGTGGTCATGTACCCGTCAGGCGCTGATATGTGGAATATTTTTGTAAGATCAGGCGCAACACCCGCCTTATCAAGAATATCGTTGATCAATACACCGGAAAAATCATCGATGCCATGATATCCCTTGCCTTCGCCCATGTGAATAACTCGGACATCCTTGCGCGGAAAGCCTGACAGATCCTTGATGGTAAGTTCCTTTTTGACATCTCCGGTAACTGTAAAGGAAGGCGCCCACAGTTTGGCCCCTTTTTCAGATGGCATTCTGGATGAAGGATTTATTACCTCTATGCTCACGATATTCTCAATTGACCTGTCAGAATATGCGTCACAGGCTACTACGAGTTTGGGAAAGCTTATATCGCGGTCGAACTGTTTCATATGCCGGTCAGAGATTTCGGATTCATGACAGGACTCACAGCCGTGCTTCGGCTTAATCGGCGTTGCCGATGTGGCAATGATAACATCACCTGAGTTTTTGTAGAATATCTCACCCCATGACAGCGCCACCTCTTCTCCTTCAATGTTGCGTACAAGTATGGCAAGATCTATCGCCTTGGAAAATGCGGCCTCCTCCTTCTGTATGCATGCAAGCTCAAGAAGGCTCCGCAGGGAGACGCCGCGGTAAAACCATGCCCCCCTGTATGAGCCGTCCTTTAATACTTCATTAAGCTGGACCCTAAGAGTGGGAAATCTTTCAATATCTTCCATGCTCAGGTTCAGGGGCTGCCTGACAGCTCCGGTTATACTGATAGACGGGCTTGCTGCCGCGTTAGATACGCAGGTGAAGAGGGTCAATAATATTATGAATATATAAACATGTAATTTCTTCATATCTGCTCCTTTTTAGAACCTTACATTAAAACCAGCCAGAAAACTGAGACCCGCCTGGAGATCTCCGCCTTCTGTATAATGCTTGTCAAATAGGTTGTAACCCTGGGCAAATAATGTGGTTTGCTTTATTCCCGAAAACTTTCCAAATTCCTTTTCGACCCTGGCGCTTATCAGAAAAGCTCCATCAGACTGAATCAAATTATTTGTTGGATCGTATTCATAGGCTCCGCCTTTATATGCAAGCTGCACATTTGTTGCGAATCCGCTTAAAAACCTGTATCTTGTGTCAAGCGATAGCTTATGTCTCGGTCTGTATTGCAGATCAACATTATTGGTCTTATCCTCAGTTGAAAGATAGGTGTATCCGAATCCCATACTCAGCTTTTCGCACGGTGTATAAGTTAAAGATAACTCCATACCTTCTATTCGCGCCTTCCCCACATTCGTATAATACCTGTCACCGGTGACAGGGTCCTGTATCCGCTCTATGAGATCTGATATATCATTGTAGAAAAACGCTATTGAACCTGTAGTTGCCATATTAAAGGAATGATCAGCGCCTATTTCATAGGATAT
>CAZJOB010000013.1:19076-24264 GCA_964547435.1 uncultured Desulfatiglans sp.
GTTTCCTGGGGTTTCATCTCCGGATTCCCTCCCGCCATATCACTGTAAAGCTCCTTCAGCCTGGGAAAACGTATTTTTTTTCCGACCGATGCGTGAAATGATGTAGTGGGGCTTAAATTATAAACCATACCCGCCTGAGGATTGAAAGAATCGGTACTGTCCGGGACCGGTTTATCATATGCCTTTTCAGGCCTGTAATTATCATAACTGACACCCATAACAAGCAGAAATTTGTCATTATTAAAGCTGATTTCATCCTCAACCGCTACAGTAAATGTATCTGCCTCATATTCCTCTTCAGGCAGATATCCGACGGGATCACCGAATTTTACAACAGGCCATGTAGTGTTATCATAATAATCCTGCTGTTTGTGATTATCCTTTACATAATTGAAACCGATCTTGATAAAGCTCTTTGGTCCGAAGTCTAGAAAATTATGAATTTCAAGACCGGTTGTAGTGTCATCATATGATGAGGTCTCAAACCATTTTTTTGCGCTTGTATGAGCTGCGTCCCAGCTTACGTCTTCAACAGTATCTTCGTGAGACACATAATAGAGGCGCGCTCTGGTCTTTAATATCTCCGTTACCTTCTTCTCACCGACAATATTCACATGCCATTGATCCCAGTCAACAAACGACCAGTACCTGCTCGCACTGGTTGGTATGCCCTTTTCATTATTATGGTAATCAAAAGACACATAGAGTTTTGTTTCGTTATCAGGTTCATACCCCACCTTGGCGCTGAAGGTATTCATTTTATAATGACTCAAATCTCTTAATCCGCCGTCTTCATTATATGGAGTGCCTATACCGTATCGAGGATCATTCGGGTCAAAATCACTGGAAAGGTCAAACCCATCCGATTTACGGTGGCTGAAGGTCAGCCAGTAATTAATACTGTTTTTGGAACCGCCATAATTAAACACATAGTTTTGCGTGCTGTTTTCACCAAATGAGACAGATACCTCGCCTTCCGGTTCTTTGCCGCCCTTTTTAGTAATGATATTGATAACCCCTCCAAAGGTATTGGCGCCATAAAGCACTGAAGACGCCCCCTTTGTAACGGTTATCTTTGCTATGGAATCCACGGGGAGGAGTGATAGATCTACTACCTTGTCATAGGTCTGGTATGCCGGCACTCCATCTATAAGCACTTTTACGTCCTCCTGGTCAAAACCCCTTAGATATACCCATGCGTTTTTTCCGCCCTGCTGAATATCCACCCCGGGCAGGAGGTTAAGGGCGTCTGCCACTGTCCGGGCGCCACCGGCGGTTATATCTTCGGCGGTTATCTCCGTAACAGTGGTAGCTAGATTCACTGTATTCCTGTCTGCGGCTACAACTATCTCTCCCAGTTCAAATACCTCTCCGACCCTGCCGGCCTGGGCTAGTTTGATATCTTCTGCTGTAACGATTCCCGGCAGATAAATTATTGTTCCGATTAAAAATATAAACAGCCTTAATATATTCTTCCTTTTCATTCCTAATTCCTCCTTTAATTCGTCAACTAATTAGAATTATTATTGTTTTTTTTCTTCCATGTCATGACAAGATGGATAAAAATACCCGCTATCATCAATGGATAAAACGCAAGAAATATCTTAAGCACCGGATTTCTTGATACTGTAAACATGACTCCCGGTCTTATTGTTTCTTCTCCACCTTTTTTCAAAGTATGCGAAGGCACAAAACTACTGAGTGTGACATGTATATCTTTGAAACTGAGGGGCCTTAAAAGATACACATTGCCCTGTGCCACCTTTTCACCATTTTTTTTCAATTCCACATTCGCGTAACTCTGTCTGTAATCCAGATCCTCTTTTTTGATATCTCTTCGGGATTTGAAAAGTGCATCAGGATCGCCGACAAAATTGATTCCGTTGATTTTCACCTCATATTTATCTTCAAAGACATAACTTTCCCCTTCGCCAAGGCGGATGTTGTTGTGTTCAAACCCCAGCATCAATCCGCCAAGGTGTCCCAGTGCGACAAATCCGAAAAGGGCATGCACAAAAAGCATAAAAAATTTTGGCCCGTTGAATTTTGCCCTTATGATCCTATATATCTTGGACCATGAACAGAAGATCAGGTTAATTCCCAGGACGCCCATACCTGCACAGAGGATCACAAACCATGTCTTTAAGAATCCGCCGCCTGTCTTACCCGATAAGAGCCAGTCCCGTGTAAGCATATTATTCATTGTCCGGAAATCATTGGAGTAAGATTCCAGACCGGCAAGATGCAGTCCCAGACCAACCCACACTATGAGAAATACCAGAACCCAAACCGTTGTGCCGAGAGATGAAAGTTTTTCAGTAATCCTGCTCAATAGAAACTCCTCATTAAAGTGAGAACAAGCACAAACACGCTGCTTAAACCGCCTATCAGGCACCTTATATCTTCAGATCTGCGGCCTTTTCCCGGTATGTGAAATGCCAGCATCAGGTAAAGCACGACAAGGGTTGACTGGAAAAATGCCTGGCTCCATGTCCAGAAATCTCCCCAGCCGTTCTGGCACCAGATTATTCCCACATATTCGGCCATGAGAAAAAATATGGCGCTTAAAACCAGATAGTTTCTGCCCTTGTGTGCAAGCAGGCTGGTCCTCTCATTCGTCTCTCTCTGAATAATAAACTGAATAAACCAGGCGGTCGCTATCAGCATAAGGGCAAGAGACACACAGCGGAATCCGTGAAACAGGATGATATAGATGTAACTGTGATCATAAGCCGGAAGACTTGCCTCTTTTGGGAAAAACAGCATCAGGATGAAAAGTATAAGAATCTCCATCCAGATCCACCTTCGGACCTTTAATCCAGTCTCTCCTCTGAAAAATACTAAAAGCCCGATACTGCTCATGATAAAACTCATAAACATAAATGATTCAAAGATATTGAAGACAGGAAGGTTTCCGGATATCAGATAGAGGATAATCAGTTCAAATAGACTAAGGATGACAGCGCCGGCGCAGGCCAGCATCTCTATCATTCTAAAGCCGGTTAGCCGTGAGATAAACAGTACAATATATAAAATACATATCGTATAAAACAGGTTTAAAAGCATTTTATTTTAATTTAGAGCAATAAGATCAATTTATAATAATCTATATATCAATATTGATATAATTTTAAACAAATTTTTTTGGGCCAATGCCCTGAAATCTTTTAATTTTTTCCTGCTTTGAAAGCCGGCTGATAAGCAATCTATTAGGTATACCAGCTTCCCTGAAAACAGAATTTAAAAAGTGCCTTTATACCTATTGATGGTGTTTTTTGTCAAGTTATTTTTTATATCGTTTAATCTTTTTTTATTATTTCTCTTAATTACTTATAATTACCTTTAATAACTCAGCACACTCGTAAAAAGTCAGATTTTTTTCCGTCATTCCCGCGAACAGACTGTGTCACAAATATTTTTGGGTCAATCCGAATTTATCAAAGGATATTAACCTGTTTTATTCGCCTTCGCAGAATACCCTGCGGCTTGCCGCAGGAATGAATGGCAAGGTGAAGCGCACCGAAGCACTTTAGAGCGAAGGCGGGTTGGCTTCCGCCTTCGCCGCAGGCTATGGCGGGACAAGATGGCGCAATTCCGCTTGATACCCCACCGCTTGCAGTGGGGAGCTTCATTTAGATAATTGATAGGCAAGTTATTTACATCCATACCCTGCGCCTGTCACCCTGAGCGAAGCGAAGGGTCTCTATTTTATGACCAATCACATGCCAGATCACGCCATCCAGTGATAACTGATTCATGATAGAGATTCTTCGCTTTGCTCAGAATGACATACGTTCCGCATAGATTGCAGGGAAACTGTATAAAACAGCTTTTTACGAGTTCAACACCTTTAATTTAATTTTTTTCCTTTGCATCATATCCCGCAAAACTGTATGTTTTGAAAAATCCAAGCTACAGGAAGAATGAATGACACAAAAGAAAAACCCGAAGAAGATGTTCAAATGGTATGACCCCTTTACCCTTTACATCCTCTTCCCCATATTGACATTTTTTATGAAAATGCTGCTCTTTTCTTACAGGCTCGTAAAGGTCGAAGGGGCTGACATTGAAGAAAAGGCGCTTGAAAAATCAGGTGGAAAAGCAGTGTACTGCTCCTGGCACCAGAGGCTCGTTTTTCATCCCTGGTATCTCGCTAAGCGCAATGTAACAGTAATGGTCAGCCAGAGCAGAGATGGAGAATACGCGGCCAGGCTTATCAACTCCCTTGGCCTGGGGGACGTTCGCGGGTCTTCAACCCGCGGTGGGTTTGGGGCCTTAAAGGAACTGACTCAGAAGATAAGGGATGGTGTTACAAACGGCGGAATGGTTGTAGACGGCCCATTAGGCCCCGCGCGTGTTGCCAAGATGGGAGCGGTTGTACTTGCCAGGGACAGCAAGACGCCCCTTATGCCCATAATGTGGGGCGCGGACAGGTGCTGGGTGCTCAACAGTTGGGACCGCTTTATAATACCAAAGCCCTTTGCACGGGTCGTATACTTCCACTCTGAACCCATATGGGTACCATTGGACGCAACCGAAGAGAAACTGGAAGAATGCAGAAAACTCCTTGAGGACAGACTGAATAACGCCGCAAAATGGTGTGACGAACAGTTCGGTGAAGAAATACCATGGCGTAAGGTAAAAAATGCTTAATTTCTTTTAACATGTTGAAATAATTGTATGTTTATGAAAAGCCTGAAAAGGCATCTTTATTCCGGATTTTGATTTGAGGAAATTTTTTATTGTTTTATGCCTGGTTTTATGTGCAGCGTGCACATTATCATGTGTAAAATTCCAATTTATGGCCTTCACACATCCTTCAGCCCTTTCCTGTTTTAATCGGATCACATTTTTTCAATAATCCCTCAACACCTGAAAACACTTTGTTTAAAGGCTTTACTACAACCTGCCCGCCTTATCTTTATAAAAGCAACTATATTTTCTGAAATAATGGCACACATGTTGCGAAAGGGAATCATGATCCCAAACCAATATTATGATATGTTATATAAACATTGACGTTATGTTATATTATGTTATATGCTCTCTATGAATAAAATCATCTGGCATAATAGGGCACGCAAGCAAATGAAAAAGATCCCTGTGAACTACAGGGAGGCTGTTTTTAAAAGTGTGGACGAATTGGTTACATTTCCACAATGTAATCAGCTTGATATCACCGAATTAA
>CAZJOB010000014.1:0-23999 GCA_964547435.1 uncultured Desulfatiglans sp.
ATCTGAATAATCCTGGCCCCTTTGGAAGCGCCGAATTCTATCTCATGGTCATATCTTTTCTCTTTTGAGAAACATGTGGATGAGCCGGATATTATAAAAAGCAGGATTAGTTCTATAATAAAATATTTCTTCATTTTATCCTCCTATTAATATGCATTAAATAAACTGTTTTAACGCCTCTCTTGCGCGATCCTTTACGTGTGTATTTATTCCGGGATCATTGATCATTCTGATAAGCATTGTGGATGATCCGGTCTCTTTTATGGATGCCAGAAGGTCGATAAGAGAAATCTGGACGAGCGGAGAATTTTGCATGCTTAAGGATTTTACCAGTTCACGCCTCACATATTCATTATCGGCAAACCCTGCAAGCGCGTTCACTGCCGCGAGCCTCACATTTACATTTGAATCACTGTTGAGCATCAGTAGAAGAACTGATAAAAATTCATTGTCCGCGTCTTCCAGTCTTCGGCTAATTGTCAATCCGTTGATCCTGTCCGAGGCCGATGACTGGTTAAGGAGTGAAGTCATTACGACCTCGCGCATTTGATCCATATCTGTTTTCAACCGGGCAATCTCTGTTTCTGAATCATTGCTTTTGCCCATATTCAGACCGGTTAACAGGCCCGCAATGAGCATCAGTATTGTAATGGCGAATTGTGCCATCGGCCGCTTCGGCCACCAGGATTCGAACAGGGTTGAAATTGTTTTATGCCGGGGTCTTTCCGCCAAATCTTTCATGCCCAGATGATAGGAATTCACCATACTGACAAAATTTTTCTTCATATTTACGGATGGATCCTCCATTTCCACACCATCCAGTTTAAACCATAAGGATTTAATCTCATTAAATTCCCTGTTGCAGGCATCACAGGAGGCAAGGTGTTTTTCAATCCTTTGAGAATCTTTGTTATCTAAAACACCCTCGATGTATTCAATAATAAATCCTTTTATTTCTTCACAATCCATCTCTTCACTCCCCTGCTGTTTTCGAATATTGTTCCTTTAATTCTTTCATGGCACGGAATATTCTAACCTTTAAGGCTCCGACCGTGCATCCAACAGTCTCGGCAATCTGACTATGTGACAGCTCATTGAATTTGCTTAAAATAATCAATTCCTTATTATCGGGTGAAACTCTTTCAAGCGCGATATTAAGACGATTTATGTCCGCCTTTTTTTCCAGGTCATTCTCAGGATTGGTATTCTCCGATTCTTCAATATTCATCTCCATGATGGTCTTCTTTTTACGCCTGAAAAAAATAATCTTTTCATTCCTTGCGATCGTGTACATCCAAACCCTGAAATCCGATCCTTCGTTATAGGTGTGCCTGTATCTTAAAATATTATAAAAGACATTCTGTACGAGGTCTTCACTCTTTAACCGGTCTTTTATTTGAAGCTGAAAATAGTTAAATAACCTTTTTGAATATTTATCAAAAAGCACTCCAAGCCTCTGAACGTCACCTTTTTTCACACTCAGCATTATTTCGTGATCCTGTATCAATTCTGCTCCCGGGAATTTCGTTTTGTTCATCAATAATAAATAGTATGAGTTTCGGAAAAAGTTACAAAATAATGGGGAATTTTGAAACAAAAATGAGAAGGACCGGAATAATATCAAAAACCGGCTATTAACGCCTGTTGAAGAAGATGCCCTGAATATGGATAAAAATCAAAGATCTAAGCCTCTAATATATCCGACAGTTTCTGTGAAAGACCTTTGATGTTAAAAGGCTTTTGAATAAAACCGTTGCAGCCTCTTTCCATAATCTTTTGTGCATCTCCGTCGAGGCTGTAACCGCTTGAAAGGAGAACCTTGGCATCAGAATTTATCTCTCTTATCATGTCAAAAACGGCGCCCCCGTTCATCTCGGGCATTACCAGATCCAGAAGCACCAGATCAATATCTTCATGCCTTTTTTTAAATATCTCCAGTGCCTTTTTACCGGACTCCGCTGTGAGGACATCATACCCAACCCTTTCAAGCATCTGCATTCCTGTTTCCCTCACGATCTCTTCATCATCTACAAACAATACGGTTCCTTTACCCATAATTATATCTCCTGTTGGTTTTATTTCTTTATTTGTTTTCCCCCCGGTAACGGGAATAAAAATTATAATTGTTGTGCCCCTGCCTCTTTCCGAATCAATGTCAATAAACCCCCCATGGCCTTTAATAATGCCATATGTGGAGGCCAGCCCGAGTCCTGTTCTGTAAGCCATGCCTTTTGTAGTAAAAAATGGTTCAAAGGCCCTTTTAATGCTATTTTTATCCATCCCCAGACCGCTGTCAATCACAGTAACCATTACGTATGGGCCGGGATTCGGTTTGTATGGTTTATCGATCATTACCCTGTGACTCACGTTTTGTGTCTGTAGAAGTATTTTCCCGCCCTGTGGCATGGCATCAGCGGAATTGATAAGGATGTTCATTAAAGCCTGCTGAATCTGTTTTTCATCTATTTCAACACCCAACAGGTCCTCAGCCAGATTATAATGTAAAAAGATGTCTTTTCTGGAGGCGTTGAACACATTGCCGGTTTTTTCTATTAATTTATTTAGATCTGAAGATATTATCTGATATGTGCCCTCTCTCGCGTATTCCATCATCTGGCCGGTCAGAATGGCGCCTTTGTCAACAAGCTGCTGAATCCTCATGAGCTTCTCATAATCGGAATCATCCTTTGTTTTTTCCAGTAACATAAGGCTGGCGTTACCCTGAATACCCATCAGCAGGTTGTTGAAGTTATGCGCTATGCCACCCGCGAGAGTACATATTGATTGCATCCGCTGGGCGTACGAGAGCTGTGACGCGAGCCGAAGATTTTCTTCTTCAGCCTTCTTAAGGGTGGTAATATCCCGGACCAGGAATAGTATAAGTTCTTCTTCATCCATCTCAAAAAGCCACAAATGTGCCTCGATGGGGAATGATTTGCTGTCTTTCCTCTTTTGAAATCCATCAATAACTATAATTTCTCCGTTTTTAAGCCGGTCGACCTGCTCATTACTCAGTTGGAAATCTTTTGTCACGTCTTTTATCGAGAGATTCAGCAATTCATCTCTGCTGTATCCCAGGCTTTTGTATGCGTGTCTGTTGGCATCCAGTAGGTTGCCCTGAGTGGTCAGGAGAAAAATTGAATCAGGAATATATTCAAACAGACGATAAAAGCATTTCAGGCTTTTACTGATCTCATTATTCGCTTTTTTAAGATCATCAATTTCATGTCTCAAATCTGCGTTTATTCTGTAGAATTCAGATGCATCCTTATTGATCAAGTTTTCAAAATCGTATGCATGTTTGCCAATATTTTTCATATTCGGATATTACTGCCTGAGTTATAAAAACTTTGTTCTAATAATATATGAATTTGGGTATAAAACTTCAGGAAGAAATCATGCAGGAACCATGCCATGACATAATTCAGAAAAAACCGGCTGTAACAGGCAGAGATAGTGATCATATCTTGGAATTTTTATACGCTGAAAAGCAGGTTGAGTCTGTTTATACTAAAAAAATGTCAAAAAAATGACAATATATAAACATGATGAACTTTTTTACATGTGCAACAAGCTTGATGAATCAGTAAAAAATCCAAAAAACGTCATTCCCGCGCAGGCTGGAATCTGTAAGTTCTTGAAATCACTGGATTCCCCGATCAAGTCGGAGAATGACAAAAAAGCTGGAATCTGACTTTTTAAGGGTCATCAAGCTTGTTACCATGATAAATATTATAGTTGATTATTCTCCTACAATTATGTATTTTTCATCAACTTGACGCAGCAAAAACTTCAAATATTCGGGAAAAGGAAAATATGAAAGAAAATCCGTTGGTTCCAAAACCGGACGAGATAGAATGTCTATATGAAATAACCAGAGCCATGCATGGCACACTTGATTTGAGAGAAGTCCTGTATAAGGTGCTGGACCTGCTTGCTGAACATCTGGGCATGAACAGGGGTTCTATTACATTATTAAATCAGGAGACCGGTGAGATTCATATAGAAGTAGCGCATGGCATCTCTGTCTCAGCAAAAACCCGGGGGCGTTATAAGATAGGTGAAGGCATAACCGGCAGGGTTATTGAGACAGGCCGGCCAATGGCTATTCCAAGACTGGATGATGAGCCCCTGTTTCTGGACAGGACCGGTTCAAGGAGCAGGATAGATAAATCAAAGATTGCATTTATCTGTGTTCCTATAAAGGAGGGTAAAAGGATAATCGGTTCATTAAGCGTTGATCATCTGTTTGAAGAAGGTTCATCAGATGAAGATGTCAGGCTCCTGTCCATAATAAGCAGTCTTATCGCGCAGAAAGTGGCAATGCTCGAAAAGATAAATATGGAAAGGGAATTGCTCAACAGGGAGAATCTCAGACTCAAGAAGGAGCTGGGTAAAAAATACAGTTTCAGTAACATAATAGGAAACAGCAGAAAGATGCAGGAGGTATTTCACCTTATAAGTCAGGTCGCCAAGAGCAATGCAAATGTGCTGCTTTTGGGGGAGAGCGGGACAGGCAAGGAATTGGTCGCAAATGCAATACATTATAACAGTCTAAGGGCTTCGAATTCTTTTGTTAAGGTCAATTGCGCGGCCCTGCCCGGCAACCTGGTTGAAGCGGAACTGTTTGGATATATGAAAGGCGCCTTTACAGGCGCAAGTCAGCAGAAGGCAGGAAAATTTGAGATTGCCAACAACGGCACCATCTTTCTTGATGAAATCGGGTCTCTCATCCTTGAAAGCCAGGCGAAACTGTTAAGGGTTATTCAGGAGAAAGAACTGGAAAGGCTCGGCGGAAACAGGATTATAAAGGTCAATATTCGGATTGTTGCGGCTACCAATATCGATCTGGCTGAGGCTGTTGAAAAAGGTCTTTTTCGCGAGGATCTCTTTTATCGTCTAAATGTCTACCCGATATACCTTCCTCCTTTGCGCGAAAGAGAGGCAGATATACTGCTCCTGGCGGATTTTTTCCTGGATAAATATTCATCTGAATATGCAAAAAATATAAAAAGAATTTCAACTCCCGCGATAGACGCGATAACCCGTTACCACTGGCCCGGCAATGTCAGGGAATTGGAAAACTGTATAGAGAGGGCTGTCCTTTTGTGCGAGGACCAGGTAATACACAGTTATCACCTTCCTATGACGCTTCAAACCGCGGAGGAAACAGGCACTCAGCAGTCAGACTCGCTGGAAGAGGCTGTTTCAAGGTTTGAAAGGGATTTGATAGTCGATGCCCTGAAAAGCAGCAGGGGAAATATGAGAAAGGCGGCAAAATCGCTGAATACTACTGAAAGAATATTCGGCTACAAGATAAAAAAGTATGATATTCAGGCGAAAAAATACAGATGAACCTTTTTATGAGTTCATCAACCTTCATGTACCTGAAAATTTTTCCAGCAGTTTCACTGCGGTCGCTCCGTCTTCCGGATAGACTGCACTGCTGATAGAAATGTTGTCCCATCCATGATTGGATGCCATTTTTCTAATCCTGTTGATTACTATTTCCACACCGTTTTTGTCGGTCTGAGGGAGAATAATATAGTATATTCTTTGAAGTGACTGCATTATGGTGTCGTATCTGCGTATATTCTTTTCCATGACATGAAAAGATAAGGTCTTGCCTGGAAGGATACTGCTCAGACCTCGCGGCACTGAATGAGGGACCTCGACGGTCAGAATTCCGAAGCTGTATCCAAACCTCTTTGAACGGTCGATCTCTTTTTCGATATTCTTTGATTCGAATTTGAGGAACTTTTTTGGTCTCTTTGTTAGGCCGAACATGATTTATCTCACTGCGTCGGATTGTTAAATGGATAAAATAATACCATAGTGACTTATTCTATTCCATACTATAATTATTCGAGACTTATTACGAGATCATCAAGGTTGTTGAACTCGTAAGTACAAAAAACGTCATTCCCGCGCAGGCGGGAATCTATAAGTCCTTAAAACACTGGATTCCCGCCCCCGCATCAAGTGCGGGGCAGGCTCCAACCGCGGGAATGACAGAAAAAGATAAAAACTGACTTTTTATGAGATCAACAAGGTTGCTTTTCCTGTAAAAATTGTTAAACTTGCCACTATATGCATCATAAGTCGCAGAAGTCATTTTTATATGGAGATATTTATTATGAAAGATAAAAAACATAACATATTTAAATCCCTCTTTTCTGATGCCGTTACAAGAAGGGACTTTTTGAAATACCAGATGAAGGGCGCACTGTTTCTTGCAACGGGCATGTCCGGAGTGATTGTCCCCAAAATAGGTCTTTCAAGCGGTATGCCGGATATTGGTATAGCCAAAGGTGAAGCAAAAGCAGCCACAAGGGCTGCGATTGAACTTGTCGGGGGTATAGGAAGATACGTTAAACCCGGAAACAGGGTATTGATTAAACCTAATATGAGCTTTCCGAATCCGCCTGAATCAGCAAGCACCACCAATCCCGAGGTAGTAAAAGAGATTGCAATAATGTGTAAAGAGGCGGGGGCATCGAATATACTGGTCGCCGATTATCCTCTTTACAGGGAAGACTTATGCCTTTCCCGTTGTGGCATCCCTGACACCCTTAAAGATATTGATGGCGTTACGGTAAAGGGTTTTTCAAATGACAGGTTTTATCAGGAAACCAGGTTTGAAAAGGCAAGAACCATGACCGGCAATGGGGTTCTGAAAGAGGCGCTCAAGGCAGATGTGCTGATCACGGTCCCTGTGGCCAAGTCACATTCGGCAACCGGTGTGAGCCTTGCCATGAAAGGCATGATGGGCCTTGTGTGGGACCGGCAGATCATGCACAGGCAGGGACTTGCATCGACAATCGTTGATATTTGTGAATTTCTTAAAGCGGATCTGACAGTAATAGATGCAATAAGGGTGCTTTCAACAAATGGTCCCAGGGGTCCCGGAAAGGTGCTGAAAAAGGACACTATCATTGCTTCGGCGGATATGGTTGCAGCGGATGCATGCGCCATCTCAAGATTTGAATGGTATGGGAAAAAATATCAGCCGAGGCAGGTGCAATACATTAAAGAGGCGCATGACAGGGGACTTGGCCGGATGGATATTGAAAACCTTATAATAAAAGAGATAGAGGTATAAAAGGACAGGGACATAAAAATGAGATTCCAACGCCTGATACAGACCGCGAGCCTGTTGATTTTTCTTATCCTTCTTGTAATAGCCGCCACTTCGGCTATTGTTCCGGAAAACCTGGACATTTTTCTGAGATTGGATCCTGTTCTGGCCCTTGGAACCATCCTGAGTTCAAGGAGTTTTGCTCTGGCCCTGGTTCCGGCTGTAATAGTTTTACTGGTTACCCTTATCGCGGGAAGAATATTTTGCGGTTATGTTTGTCCAATGGGAATTACCGTGGATTGTGGCGACAGGATATTCGGAAAAGGGAAAAAAAATGATCGGGACAGAAGCCGGTTATTTAAAATCAAATACCTTGTCCTCTTGTTTATTGCCGGTTCAGGACTTCTGGGCGTCTCATTTGTATTTATCGCCTCACCTCTTTCATTGATAACACGATTCTATGGTCTGCTTGTATATCCCGTGGCAATGCTTTTCGGAAATATGGGGCTTGTATTGATTCAGCCCCTGGCTGAAAGATATGACATTCAGTCAATTCTATACGCAAATTTAATGAGCCCCCGCTTTTCCACCCTGTTTTTTATTCTGGGCTTTTTTATCCTTGTCTTTTCAGCGGCCCTGATAGCTCCGCGTTTCTGGTGCCGCTATGTATGTCCTTCAGGGGCGTTGCTTTCGGTTATGTCCCTGAAACCGGTCATACGAAGGACAGTTTCCGATGCCTGTATTGAATGCGGCAAGTGCTCCAGAACCTGTCCCATGAATGCCATACCGGTTGATAAACCTTTTGAGACACAACACAGTGAGTGTATTGTATGCCGGAACTGTGTGACCGTTTGTCCTGTGAATGCTGTGTCCTTTAAGACGGGGAAATCAGTTGAAAAAACAAAGGAAAAGGAATTTCTGCCTTCAAGACGTCAGTTCGTGCTGGCCGGTGTTTCTGGCCTGAGTGTTGCTGCCGTGAACCTGACAGGGCTTAATTCCCTTTATGGAAAACCCGGTGTTGGGCGGGTTCAGCCCCATGATCTTGTGCGTCCTCCCGGAGCGGTTATGGAAAAGGAGTTTCTCGCTCTTTGCGTGCGCTGCGGTGAATGCATGGTGGCCTGTCCCAACAACGCCCTTCACCCTGTCTGGTTTAAGGGAGGGGCGGCAGGGTTGTTCAGCCCGTCCCTTGTTCCCAAACGAGGGGCATGCAGTTCCGAATGCAATAACTGCGGCAGCGTCTGTCCCACCGGGGCCATACGCAGTCTACCTCTGGAAGAAAGAATATGGGCAAAGACCGGAACGGCTGTGATACTGAAAGAGAGATGTCTTGCCTGGGAACATCAGAAAAGATGCATGGTCTGTGATGAGGTTTGTCCCTACAAGGCGGTAAGGTTTAGAACCATTCCCGACAATCCGGTGCCCGTGCCGGAAGTCCTTGAGGAAAGGTGTTCGGGATGCGGATTTTGCGAACACCACTGTCCTGTGCTTAACCAGTCTGCCATTATTGTGACGCCCATGGGCTCTCTGAGGCTGAATGAAGGATCATTCATAGAACAGGGAAGACAGCAGGGATTGAATATCTCGCTAAAACATGAAGGAGAAACTGCGGGATACAATGACGGAGAACTGCCTCATAATATTACAGGTGAATATGGGGATGCCCCGGGTTTTATAGAAGAGGATTCTGAAGGAGCAGCCCCTGGATTTAATGATGCCTATCTGGAAGGGACAGACTCCGGTTTTGATGAAGAATACATAGAAGGCCCTGCCCCCGGGTTTACTGACTGAGTTTCTGCCATATCGTGCCGGCCTTTGTATCTATCAGTTCAATACCCTGCTTTTTCAGATCGTCCCGAATCTGGTCGGAGGTCTTCCAGTCTCCGGCCTTTCTGGCTTCTTCTCTCTTGATTATGAGGCCGTTGATTTCTTCGTCTAATACAGCAGGTTCCATATTAAGGACACCAAACACGGCATTGATCTCTTCAAGACTGGTTCTGATTTTATCCTTATCCTTGGGAGAAAATCCTTTTCTGTCCATTATACTATTTATTCTCCCCACAAATTTAAACAGGGCTGCAAGGGCCGGGGCGACATTCAAATCATCATCCATTGAGGAGATAAAGGTGTTTTTCAGGTCGTAGATCAACTGATCGACTTCCGGATTATCCTTGCCTGCAGGGCAATTGATAAATCGCGCAAGAAATTTGTCAGTATTTGACAGGGTCTTTTTTGCCATGTCCAGCTTTTTCCATGAAAAAAAGACAGGTTTTCTGTAATGACTGCAAAGCAGCCAGTAACGAATCTCTCTCCCCGCATAACCCATTTTCATAATATTTTTTATTGTATAGGTGTCATCATCGGTGTTGGGCATTTTTTTACCGTCCACTATGACAAGTTCATTATGCAGCCAGTAATTGGCCAGGGGTTTTCCCGTTACGGCGGTGCTTATGGCGATTGAATTTTCATGATGCGGGAAAATAAGATCCAGCCCGCTTGTATGAATATCATAGGTCTCACCGAGATATTTCATGGACATTGCCGGGCATTCCAGATGCCAGCTAGGTCTGATTTTCCCCCATTTGGTCTCATAAAATATTCCCTTTTTAAGTTCATTCAGCGTCGACCTTTTAAGAAGCGTGAAATCTCTCGGATTTTCCTTTTCATACTGCTCAAGGTCAACTGTCTTGCCCAGCCTGATCTTATCAAGATCGATTCTGCTCAGTTTTCCATAATCCCTGAACCTTGAAATATCGAAATAGATAGACCTGAATTTTTCATAGGCGTAACCTTTTTCCAGCAGTTTGTTGACAAGTTCTATCATGTCGTCAACATGCTCAGACGCCTTCGGATATCTATCCGCCTTTTCAATATTGAGGCTCTCAAGGTCTGTTAAAAAATTCTGATAATAGCCTTCAGTAAAATCTTTTAAAGCCATTCTGGCCTTTTCCGAGCCTTCGATGGTCCGGTCATCCAGATCTGTAACATTCATTATGTGGGTCACATTAAAACCCTTTGACCGTAAATAGCGTTTTAAAAGATCTGAAAAGACAAAACGCCTGCATTGTCCTATGTGTATTGAATGGGAGAGGGTAGGGCCGCATGTGTACATCCTGACGTTATTTGCGTCTATGGGTGTGAACTCTTCTTTTCGCCGTGTTATGGTATTATATAGAAGCTGACCTGTCTTCTTTTTATCCTCAAAGAGTGTTGTACTCAGGTACCGGTCGCCCCCGTCAGGGAGTATTGCCACAATGGTTCCCTCAGACATTTCACCCGCCAGCTTCAAGGCCGCGGCCATGGCGGCCCCGGAACTCATGCCCACAAAAATTCCTTCCTTTCTGGCCAGGAGTCTTGAGATATGAAAGGCCTCATCATCCTCTATCCTTATGATGCGGTCGGCCCGTTTTCGGTCATATATCTCCGGGATATATGATTCTTTCATATTTTTGAGCCCCTGGATTTTATGTCCCAGATATGGCTCCATTCCGATAATCTGAATATCGGGATTCAGTTCCTTCAATCGTCTGGAAAGGCCCATGAGTGTTCCGGTTGTTCCCATCGAGGCAACCACTGCATCGAGCTTTCCTTCTGTCTGTTCCCATATTTCCATTGCAGTGCCATAGTAGTGGGCCTTCCAGTTGGATTCATTATTATATTGATCAGCCAGCCAGTATTTGTCCGGCTCCTTTCTTATGAGATTATAAACAAATTCAATAGCACCGTCTGTTGAAAGCCTGGCAGGGGTAAATTTAAGTTCAGCCCCCAGGGCGATGAGGGTCTTTTTTCTCTCTTCGCTCACACCTTCAGACATCACCAGCATGATCCTGTAACCTTTTACTGCCGCCACCATTGCCAGCCCTATCCCCGTGTTTCCGCTTGTAGCTTCAAGGATAATCTTGCTTTTTGTCAATTCTCCTTTTTTTTCAGCGTCTTCAATCATCTGCCTCGCAGGTCTGTCCTTAATGGAACCGCCCGGGTTGAAAGATTCCAGTTTGGCAAGAATGCAGACATTTTTATTCTGATTCAGACGATTGATGCGGACCAGCGGTGTCATACCGATAAGTTCCAGGAGATTATTGTGTTCTTTTTTCATATCGTTATTTCCTGTTGTTTTAATCCGCCCAGGGGCGGATTGGTAAGCGTAATATTGTTTTATATTATAAATGTTTAATTAATTTCAATAGAATACAGGGAACAAAAAAAGAAAAATGTTGACTTTGTATATAAACAACTATTAATTATGCCGACGTTCACAAAGAAATAGGAATTATTATTCATTTTTTTTCAATTGAGCCCTTGACATTTATTCAGGAATTATTACCTTTCGGGAGTTTAATTCATATCATATAAATCAAAGATATTCCTGATTTTATTTAGGGATTAGTAATATCCTTTTTCGATTTTCGTTTAAATTTTAATAATGATAAAGGAGGAAATATAAGAAAATGAAAATCAGACCATTGCATGACAGAGTTATTGTAAAAAGAATTGAAGAGGAAGCAAAGACAAAAGGGGGTATTATTATCCCTGATACGGCAAAAGAAAAACCCTCGGAAGGAAAAGTTGTGGCCGCAGGCAAAGGAAAACTCCTGGATAACGGTGAGATTCAGGCCCTTGAGGTTAAAAAAGGCGACAAGGTATTATTCGGAAAATATGCCGGAACCGAGATCAAGATCGAGGGCGAAGAGCACCTGATAATGCGTGAAGACGATATCATAGCTATTGTTGAATAAGCTAAATAAATAAGGAGGAAATGAAAGATGGCAAAAGAGATTAAATATGGCGGAAAGGCCAGGGAGGCAATCCTTAGAGGGGTTGACACACTTGCCGATGCGGTCAAGGTTACCCTGGGTCCGAAGGGAAGAAATGTTATACTTGAAAAGTCTTTTGGCTCCCCGAACATCACAAAGGACGGTGTTACGGTAGCCAAGGAGATCGAACTGGAAGATAAATTTGAAAATATGGGCGCTCAGATGGTCAGGGAGGTTGCTTCCAAGACATCCGATGTGGCTGGTGACGGGACCACAACTGCAACAGTTCTGGCCCAGTCTATATATAGAGAAGGTTCCAAACTCGTAGCAGCGGGCATTAATCCGATGGCTCTCAAGAGGGGTATTGAGAAGGCAGTCGCTGCGGCAGTGGATGAACTGAAAAAACTCTCAAAACAGACAAAAGATCAGGAAGAGATCAGCCAGGTCGGTACAATATCAGCTAATAACGATTCCACAATTGGGAACATTATTGCCGAGGCTATGAACAAGGTTGGGAAAGAAGGCGTTATCACCGTTGAGGAAGCCAAGAGCATGGAAACAACGCTCGAGATAGTGGAAGGCATGCAGTTTGACCGCGGTTACCTCTCCCCCTATTTTGTGACCAATGCAGAAAAGATGGAAGTAAACCTTAATGAACCCTACATACTTCTCAATGAAAAGAAAATAAGCAACATGAAAGATATGGTTCCCATTCTGGAGCAGATAGCCAAGATGGGAAGGCCTCTTCTTATTATAGCGGAAGATATCGAAGGCGAGGCGCTTGCCACACTGGTAGTCAATAAACTGAGAGGCACACTACAGGCAGCGGCAGTCAAGGCCCCAGGTTTTGGTGACAGAAGGAAGGCAATGCTCGAAGATATAGCCATACTTACAGGCGGAAAGGTTATATCCGAAGACCTTGGCCTGAAACTGGAAAACGTGACACTGAACGATCTCGGAACAGCCAAGACAGTGAACATTGATAAAGACAACACCATTATTGTTGACGGCGGCGGAACCCGAAAAGAACTGGAAGGCAGGGTCAAGATGCTGAGGGCTCAGATCGATGAAACCACCTCTGATTATGACAGGGAGAAACTTCAGGAAAGACTTGCCAAGCTTATTGGTGGTGTTGCTGTCATCAACGTGGGCGCGGCCACTGAGACCGAGATGAAAGAGAAAAAGGCGAGGGTTGAAGATGCCCTTAATGCAACAAGGGCGGCGGTTGAGGAAGGCATTGTTCCCGGCGGCGGAGTAGCCCTGTTGAGATGTGTAAAAGCGGTTTCAAAGCTTGAGCTTGAAGGAGAGGAACAGAGCGGTGTCCGCCTCATTATGAGGGCGCTTGAAGAACCTATTCGACAGATAGCCAATAATGCCGGAATGGAAGGTTCTGTGGTTGTGGAGAAGGTAAAATCTGAAAAGGGCGCATTTGGACTGAACGCCGATACAGGCGAATACCAGGATCTCTTTAAGGCTGGTATAATCGATCCTACAAAGGTAACAAGGTTTGCCTTACAGAATGCTGCTTCAGTATCATCGCTGCTTCTCACCACTGAAGCCATGATTGCTGAAAAACCGAAAGATAAGGATGATATGCCTGCAATGCCAGGTGGCGGAATGGGTGGTATGGGTGGAATGGGCGGTATGATGTAATCATCTCGATCCACCATAATAAATTGAAATGAAAAAGATTGTATCCGGTTTACGGATACAATCTTTTTTTTCATTTCTTTGTCCCGGGTTTAATGATGAAGAGCGCAACTACAGCCGCGATCAATATCAGCAGCGTTAACAGTTGAGTTGTGGTCAGGTTATAGGCGAATATCATTCCCCTGTCATCACCTCTGAAGCGCTCTATTATAAGTCTGCTTATGCTATGAAGAATCAGAAACCATAAAAAGACCTGTCCATTGAACTTCTTTTTTAAACCCAGCACAACAAGTATTATAAATATGATCAGTCCGCTCAGAGAAGAGTATATTTGAGTGGGATGAAGTGGAATATTCAGCATGGCAATGGATTTGGGGTTAGTGAAAACAACAGCCCATGATATATCCGTGGGTTTCCCGTAGCAGCATCCTGCCATAAAACAACCAACACGGCCTATTGCCTGCCCTATAGCCGCTGCCGGGGCCCAGACATCACCTATTACCCATAGACTAAGATTTTTACGCCTTGCATACCATATTAATACTATAATGACTGCTACGAGCCCGCCGGAGAAGACAAGCCCTCCCTGCCATAATTTGAAGATATCCAGTGGATTTGCCAGGTAGTGTGAAAAATCTATTATTACATATACAAGCCTTGAACCGATTATTCCGCTGAGGACTAATATAAAACCCATATCCATAATCTGCTCAGCGGGCATTCCATTGGATTTTCCAAGCCTGACAGCCGTAAAAATACCGATGATCACTCCTGCAGCCACAAAAAGTCCATATGTGTGCACTGTCAGGGGGCCTATTGAAAAGAGATCAGGGTGCATATAATAGATATCTCCTTAACTTATTTTTCGTCTTCTTTGGGGCTGAAAAACAAAATATATACGACTACCCAGATTGTACCGCATGTAATAGCGGAATCCGCAAGATTAAATGCGGGCCAGTGATGTGTCCCCATGTGAAAGTCCAGAAAGTCCACCACCTCGGTTAACCTTACCCGGTCTATGAGGTTGCCGACAGCCCCGCCCAGTATCAGCGAAAGACCTGGCGTCAGCCATTTTTCCTCCTGTTTCAGCCTGGTAAACCAGAATATGAGCAGCAGAACGGCTATTATCGTGGCAGTGATCAGCAAATAATAGGAGAGCCCCGGCTCTGATCTGTTTAATACACCAAAGGCCATTCCCCTGTTTCGAACATGGACAAGGTTAAAAAAACCGTCTATGACCGGAATGGATTCATAATAACCTATTCTGGCAGACACGATATATTTGGTGATCTGATCCAGTAAAATAACCGTGGCAGCGGGAAGTATGAATTTCAATAAATTACTTTTCATTCCTCTACCATCTCCATCTGCCGAAGGGCATCAAGGCACCTTTCACAGATAGTGGGGTGATTCGTGTTTTTACCAACCGATGAATCATGCACCCAGCACCGCTCGCACTTTGGATCCGCAGAGGGGGTGACATCAATTCTGAGACCATCGATCTCCTCACTTATAAAACAGTTTTCCAGTGTGTCCGGGGATACTGTTTTTACCGAAGATACAATAAACAGGGAACGCAGATCATCCTTTTCCGGATTAAATACCGTTTCAAGATCCTTTGGCAACCCCAGTGTTACAGAGGCATCGAGAGAGTGACCTATCAGTTTATCCTTTCTGGCGATCTCGAGCGCCTTTGTCACCTCTTTTCTGATCCTGATTATCCGGTTCCAGCGCTCAGCCAGGTTATTGTCCCTGAATTCTTCCTTTACAGGGATAAACAACTCTGTATGCACACTGGAGAAATCTGTCTCATCCTTTTTTTTCATATGTTGCCATATCTCATCCGATGTGAAGGATAGAATCGGCGACATCAGCCTGACAAGCACGCTCAGAATCTCATACATGGCTGTCTGTGCCGACCGCCTGGCTATGGAATTCATTGAAGAGGCATAAAGCCTGTCTTTGATGATATCCAGGTAAAAGGAGGACAGGTCAATAACACAGAAATTATGAAGCGTATGGTATATAACATGAAATTCAAACTCTTCATATGCATTCTGTATCCTTGCATTTATTTCCTGCAGACGGTGAAGTGCCCATCTGTCAAGTTCATACATCTGTTCATAAGGGACAGAATCATTTTCAGGGTCAAACCCATCCAGATTTCCCAGAAGATAACGGCAGGTGTTGCGGATTCGCCTGTATGCCTCTGTGAGTCTCTCGAGTATTTCATTGGATAGCCTTATGTTATCCCTGTAATCCTCACCTGCCACCCAAAGCCTCAGTATCTCAGCACCGTATTTTTTTATGAGTGTTTCAGGCGCTATTACGTTTCCAGCGGATTTATGCATGGCCTTTCCCTTGCCGTCCACTACGAAGCCGTGTGTCAGGACACTTTTATATGGCGCTTCACCCCTTGTTCCAGTGGAGCATAAAAGGGAGCTGTGGAACCACCCCCTGTGCTGGTCGCTTCCTTCAAGATACAGATCAGAGGGGCTGGACAGGTAGTCTCTCGATTCCATTACAGCGGCGTAGCTCACGCCGGAGTCAAACCAGACGTCAAGGATATCAGTCTCTTTCCTGAAGTTGCTGCCTTTGCATTTTGGACAGCAGGTTCCGGACGGCACAAGATTCTCTACCGGTTCCGAGAACCATATATCTGCTCCGTGGTTTTCGACAAGCCCTGCCACATGATCTATGATCTCTTCTGATATAACAGGTTCTTCACAATCCGCGCAGAAGAGCATGGTTATGGGCACACCCCAGGTCCTCTGGCGGGATATGCACCAGTCCGGACGGTTGGCTATCATAAGGGAGATTCTATCCTCTCCCCATGAAGGTATCCAGCGGACTTTTTTGATGGCGTCGAGGGCCTTTTTTCTCAGGTCATTATTCTCCATTGATATGAACCACTGCTCAGTCGAACGAAAGATAACAGGCTTTTTACATCTCCAGCAGTGAGGATATTCATGGGTTATTTTTTCCTCTTTTACTAGCAGGCCCATATCATGAAGTTTTTCGTTTATTACCTTATTCGCGGAAAAGACCTCCATCCCGTTAAAAAATTCTACATCATCAGTAAAACAACCGGCGTCATCAACAGGAGAGTATACATCCAGGTTATATTTGATCCCTGTTTCATAGTCTTCCCTTCCATGGCCCGGGGCTGTATGAACACAGCCTGTGCCGGCTTCAAGTGTTACATAGGGCGCGAGCACGATCAGGGATTCCCTGTCATATAACGGATGTCTGGTCTTTTTATGCTCAATGGCTGAAGCCTTGAATCTTTCCAGTATCTCGTAGGATTCTATTCCAAAGGAATCCATACAGATATGAAACAGGCCTTCGGCCAGTATCATAACCTCATTGTTCCCTATGTCAGCGGCTACATATTCGAGATCAGGATGTAACGCCACTGCCAGGTTGGCCGGTATAGTCCAGGGTGTGGTTGTCCATATAACCACATATGTCTTTTTTCCCCTGAGTGAAGGAAAAAGCTCCGAGAGGTCTGAAACCATGGGAAATTTGACAAATATAGAGGTAGAGGTGTGCTGTTCATATTCCACTTCCGCTTCAGCCAGGGCGGTTTTACATGATGTACACCAGTAAACGGGCTTTTTACTCTGATACACTGATCCGTTCAGCGCGAATTTCCCGAATTCCCTGACAATAGTCGATTCATAGGGGTAGTTCATGGTAAGGTAAGGCCTTTCCCATTCTCCGAATACTCCCAGGCGTTTGAACTC
This sequence comes from uncultured Desulfatiglans sp., assembly GCA_964547435.1. GTDB lineage: Bacteria > Desulfobacterota > DSM-4660 > Desulfatiglandales > HGW-15 > CAZJOB01. Next base: position 17,226 of record CAZJOB010000014.1, read on the forward strand.
CTCCCTCTGAATATCCACATATTTCTGAGCGTACTGTCTGCAGAATTTTCTTATTTCCACCTGGGTCATTTCGATCTTCTTTTTGCCCAGTTCTTTATCCACCTTGTGTTCGATAGGGAGTCCATGGCAGTCCCACCCCGGAACATAGGGCGCGTCAAAACCCGACATCTGCCTGGATTTGATAATTATATCCTTTAATATCTTATTCAGGGCATGGCCCATGTGTATATTGCCGTTAGCGTAAGGAGGGCCGTCATGGAGCATATACTTTTTTCTGTCCCTGGATATCTCTCTTATAGTTTTGTAAAGATTGTGTTTTTCCCATTCAGCGATCATCTCCGGCTCTTTTTTAACAAGATTGGCCTTCATTAGAAAATCGGTCCTGGGTAAATTGAGGGTTGTTTTATAGTCCATCGAAATATATCTCTCCTCTATTCAAAAAAGTAGATATTGATTAGCAGATGTAGAGGATCAAGTCAAATGCTATAATATCTTTGACATCGCCATTGACATAATTCCGGGGACACAGTATTTATTAGAAAAATTATTTCACGGAGAGGTAATCATGATAAAAAACAGGATAATATCTTGCCTGCTGTTTTTGATTCTTGTTTCGGGCTGCGCACCTCTGGTCTTTGTGGGCGGCGCTCTTGTCGGTGTGGGTGGTTATAAATTTATTGAAGGAAAACTTACTGTAATATATCAGGCCCCCTATGAAAAGACATGGGATGCTTCAATAAAGGCCCTTGAGGCCCTTGATTACAAGATTGCCGATAAAACAGAGAAGCTGGGCTCAGGCAGAATCTACACGGAAGGACCCGAGACAAAAAAGGTCACATTATCTCTGGCCTATATATCTGCCGAGGAGACCGAGGTGGGCATCAGAGTGGGGCTTTTAGGCGATGAACACGCTTCCAATGTCATAAAGGATAAGATCGGGGATATTGTTTTTAAATAGATTCGGGTTCATGTGCGGATGTTCAGTTCTTTTATCATCCGGTCCATGAAATTAAGGATAAAGGCCCTTTGTTCCTTGCTGCTGTAACTGTCGCATTCGCACCCAAACTTTCCTGACCCCCTTATCAAAAACTCGGCCCTTACCCAGTCATCCCCCACTTCAATAGAGGATCTGAATGGCCGGCAATCTTTGTGACCGGATTGCGTCCGGTCAAGCAATTCCTCAGGGATATGGATCCGGAAGAGGTTTTCCACGTTTGAGGAGACCGCATTTTTCTTCAAAAATTCGGCTATCCTGATAATATCCGGTTTCGATATCTCATCTATAATATAGCCTCTCATTGTATTTTTACCTGTTCATTTCTCTCGATCCTTACTCCAACCAGAAACGAGTCTATTATTGAATAGATCCATACTGCAAGAAAGACAATAATTATTATCTTTAGAGAACTCAGGTCATAGTTATGCAGTCTGTCTGACAAGATAGCATAGTTTATATCTTCGGGCGCCAGGTCTTCAATAACGCTCATAGCTGTCTTAATCAGATGATAAAAAATCACAATGATCAGAATAAATACACAGGACATTATTATGAGCCCCTTTTTAATCTGGCGGTTTACGACCTGACCCAGACCGGGGACGATCAAAGCGGATGCCAGTGTTGAAGTGATATATTTTTTCATCTCCTGCCCAAATGATATGCGTTAAAAAAGGATAAATGGCTTATGCGTGTATGTCAAGTTAGTGTTCATTCAAAAACATAAAGTTTTTGATGGACGCTTTCAGCACCCAGCTTTCGGCTACCTGTCCTGCCATAGTCACGCTGTAGCGTGACGACGGAGGAAGCCGCATATGAAGGCTGACATCTGATCCGCCTTCGTTTGCAACTATGGCGGGACAGGCCGCTGAAAGCTTCATCCAGGATTTTTAATCCTGCCCAGAAAGAGAATAGCGCCAGTAAGATTGTCCCGGATAAGGTAGATAAAGGGCCGGTCAATAGTGATTTCAAGTGTTGGCGCTGAAACGATATCAAATACTACCGCGGTGGCGGCAGCAGCCTCGGTACCGGCCTCATCCAGAGTAATTGACGCCTGATGAATAACCCCGCTGATAAATAGATCTAAAGTGCCATCCATACCGGAAAAATCAGCAACATATGGATCAAATGCGTCCGACATGCCCATTTCTGAAAGAGCTTTGGATAGATTAGTCCTTGATTTATATTCGAATTTAGGCATTCTTAAAGTGAAATCCTGCTTTTTAAGGTTATTAATAATTTCATCAATAACCGAAGAATCGAGTTCCTGTTCAAAGGTATCAAACATGCCGGAATCAGGTATCATGATTACCATTGAAAAATCGTTGCCGTAATAGGGAAGTTCCACTGCCTGGTACCCTGGACCTTCGGCCGCGGCAAAACACTCGCCATTTTCACCGCCGGAGGCCTTGGGAATCATCATGGAAACTGTTGTGTTACTACCGTCTTCAAGATGAAAAATACCATCGTATGTGGAATCGGGGTCAAAGGGGATTCCCCAGGAGGCATTGAAATATATTGTGTTGGTAAGAACAAGCCTGGTCCAAATCGTTATGTCGTCCTGAACAAGAAGATTTTCAATTTTATTTTCCGTCTGATAGGCGACCCATTCATTGATATCAAGGCGCGCCTGATCAGGGTTATTAATAAAATCGACTATTCGTATCCCTGCGCCATAATTGATCATCAATGTATCCAGATAGGTATCCAGAAAGGAGTAATCTTTCTGACCCCATACCTCATTAACAATATTCAATTTCAAATACTTGTCACTGTTGTCCGGGTCGTTTTTATTCCGGCTGTTAAGATCCAGGCCAAGCTCGTTAAACAGTGAATGCAGTGTTTCCTGTTCAAAGTTGAACTGCAGTGTGTCTGCCATCTGCGTTTCGGTCTGATTTCTTGCCCCCGCGTATGTCATGGCCATGGCCAGCGAGATACTGTATGGAGAAAAGAACATGTTTTCACCTTCATCTCTGATCGCGTGGTACAGGTCAAAGGCAAAGGTGTTGTTATTATCGACAAACATGCCCAATTCTTCTTCCGCGTTGTCCGGAAAGAGGTTTCTCGTTCTGGACGAAGCAAGGAGGCCGGGACTGGAAATATTTTTATGTGCCTTGAAAACAAGATACAAATCTGAAATCCAGGCCGGGCAGGCAGTATCCGGTGGATTATGAAAATGATCGAGGGTAATTGTTAACACGCTGTTGTTGTAGCTGTGATCAGAGTAGTCAAAATATTCCGGGCAGTCAGGATCTCTTATGAAAAAATAGGTGTAAACATCCAGATCATTTAGAGATACCTGATCATTTGCGTTCAGAGTCTGATTGAAGGCGTCAAGGTCTATCTCGTCTTCGATTGCATAGGTTTCGTCTCTTTTAGCGATTAATGTGTTCATTATGCGAAAACTGTCTTCCTGTGTTAATGTTGCGGGATCAATGGCAGCGTTAAAGACAAAGTTTCTGGAGCCTATTAATCTGTCTGTCTCATCATTATCCGCTCCTCCTCCGCTGCCACACCCTGCCGTCAAAAATGCAATAATTATCAGATAAATAGCCTTTTTGTTCATGACAATCACCTCCTGAAATTTGGTGAAGCAGGCCCCTTCAGAATATAGGTAGGGGGATTGCCCTGAAAGGGACCTGCAGTCACTGTTATTGGAAAAAAACCTATCCTGTTGGTAAAGGCTTAATCACTGTTGGAAAAGATTAACTCACTTATTGATCCTTCTATATCCTCAATATAGGCTGATCGTGCGGCTTCCTCGTTCACCGAGTAAACGGCGTCTTCAATGAACAGCCCTCGAAGCCAGCCATCAGCCAGATCAGCGCTTATTCGGCCAAGGTATTCAAAACCTTCGTCAATGGAGATCCGGTATATATATAAACCGCTGAAGGTATATTCCCCAAAGGAGTATAAATGTTCAGGTTCAGTGATATGCTCAAAAAGATCAACAGGTATCGCCAGAAGATTGTTTTCGGCCTGAAAGATAAATGCCTTGTGATTTGAAAGGGCCTCTGAAGTTGTTCCACGATCGCCTACCAACTCCGAATGCAAAAGCCGGGGATATGCAAAATTACTTATATCAAAAATTGATAACTTCAAGCCCTGATACCAGACTGTTCCGCCTTCCACAATGGTGTCTTTGCCGATTGTGATGAGATGATCATCGCCTAGGGGATGGATATAGTCCGAATACCCGGGCGCCTTCAGTTCACCCGCAACGACCGGATGATATGGGTCGGATAAATCTAAAGTAAAAAGGGGATCGACCTTTTCAAAGGTCACAAGAAATCCGCGTGTTCCGATAAAACGTGCAGAATAGATATCTTCGCCGGGGGCAAGCCCTTCCAGTTTTCCTATAGGCTCCAGGCCTTTGTTAATGACTTTAAGGCAGTAGATATTGCTTCTCAGGTTTGCTCCCCACCCTCCGGCACTGGTGGCAATGTACAGCACATCATTATATTCACCCAGTGAAAACTGGTTTAATATTCTCCCTTTGATCTTTCCGGAGCCCTTAAATGAAACGGCTTCACTATAAAGACTGAATTTATAAACAGAGGTCATATAATATCGAGGGTCGCTGCTGTCCAAGATTTCAGGGTTCCACTTCGAGGCCGCAATGTATAATGCCTTTGCTGATGCATAGACAGTACTCGCATCTGCTATAAATCCTATGCTCCGGAAATTTCCGGATGTATTATTCAGATTGATGCTTATCACACAAACAAGACTTCCTCCTTCCGGATCATCAGGATAATAAAAATTATATGGCGCAACCAGTGGAGCGCTGTAGTAGATTGGGTTGCCCTGTTCATCGATAGTCTCATAATAGGGTATTAGATCTTCAAGGGGAACAGATTCCATGACCCGTTCATTTGCGGCAATAACTTCAGCCTTTCCCTTATTCGTTCCGTCATAGGTCAGTTGAAGTGGAGGCAGGTCAGGAAGAAACTGCTGTACAATATGGAGATTGTTGTTAATAAGGCGGGATGAGACCATCCAGCCGTCAAAGATCCATTCATTGACCCTTTCAGGAGATAAGGGGTTTGAGACATCCATTATCAATACCCCGGTTTGTCTCTGTACCGGAATCCAGTAAGGAAGGCCGATCCCCCACAAGGAGCCGGCATTCAGCCCTGTCCAGTTCAGTTGAATAATGTCCCCGCAGGGATTAAATAGTACAACAAGGATGTTATTATGCAGGTAAATGGAATCGACATCGCCATGTACACTGATTTTGCTTAAGACGCTCATGGAATCCGCAGGCGCCGCGTTCACAACATTGATTGTGTTTATACCGGAGATATAAATATACTGACCGTCTGTTTTAACCTTATCCGACTCATCAACTCCGGTTTCCTGAACATTGGTATGAGAGTATTCAGTGCCGTAAACATCAATAGAAAAATTAATAACCGAGGCGGGTGCATTTTCTCCGGCAATCCATGAAGCAGTGGATAAATCAGCGGGAATAACATTTTTACTGAATTCGCTTTTGATATAAAGCTCAAGTTTATCCCAGGGGGAGGTTTGATCGATTCCGGGGTCCGAAGCAGGAGGAACGGGATTTCCGATATCAGAACCTCCGCAGGACCCGCAACCTGCCAGTAAAAAAAGAATCCATATAACGAATGTCATTAAACATATTTTGAATTTCAACCCGGTAAAAAGTGCCATCTCTCTCTCCTTCAGTCTTTTTTTGTTAAGGGAAATGCCTGTATATTGATCTGCATGACCTGATCCGGTTCTTCATCATCGCAGGCCATTCGAAGAAGCTCTTTTTTGAACGCGATGATTCTTTTTTTTATTTCAGCGATGCTATCTTTTTTTACGCTCAATGTCAGTCCGCTGACGTCTCTTTTATCGGATGAATAACGTTCAATCGACTCCATCCCCAGTTTAATCATCTCTTTGTGATAATTTGCTATTACAAGGGAATTTACTTCGGGTCCGGTAGTAACGACCTTGTCAACCTGTTCCCACAGCCCATCCTTGTCTTTTCTGAGCAGATCAAGCTCCAGCAAGATGTTCAGGGCCTTTTCCGCCTCTTTGGCAGTAATACCCGGGTTTAACAATCTGGCTATCTCTTCCGGAGAGGCATTGCGGTTTCCGAAAACAGCGATCTCCCTTATTGCGGGATAATACCATTTTGAGCAATATAAATAGCTGGATTTGCCTATCTTATGGGATTTGAGATAACCGTTTGCTGACATCATTTTTTTGTAATAGTGGTCTTTTTCATCATGGGTCGATGCCTGGTTCATAAAAACCAGATTCTCGAAATGTTCTCTTTCCTGTTTATTCAGGCCAAAGCCCCTGGCTATTTTACCGACACCCTCATTTGACAAATTTCTCTGGCCTGTAATCAGTAGTTTAAGGAAGTTCGGAGATGAAAAACCGGCTTTTCCCGCGAATACTCTGTAGGAATAATTGGGATTTTTCTCTTTTCTGTAATTGAACATGTCTTTGAGAAAGGCCCGGTAATCAAGATAATCAAAAATGAAGGGCTGTTCGGCTTTTATTTTGTTTGGATTGTTTGAAAGATTTTTTGCTGTGCTCATATTCTATTGCCTTTTTTTACTGTTTTAAAAAATATCATTTAACGAATGCCATTTCTATCTATATTTGTGATGAAAAGAAAAAAGTGTATTCTAATGAATACAATAAAAAATATCTATCAGATATAATACATTGTAATTAATGCATAAATTAGAATTAATTAAAACTGGTTTAACTATAAAGTAAGAAAATAGGTTAACATAGTGTCCATCCAAAAACGG
>CAZJOB010000015.1:0-1577 GCA_964547435.1 uncultured Desulfatiglans sp.
AGGCATCTTTTCGATAAACGATGTAAGGGGCGTCTTATTCAGACAGGAGATCGATGACGTGGTTATGATGCGGGATATTGCCACCAGGGATATTATTTACACTACTCCCTCGGAAGACCTCAATGAAGCGCTTAAAAAATTCACCATGCGAAATATTCAGACAATACCTGTGGTAAAGGATGAAGATCACTCTTTGCTGATAGGAATGCTGGACAGACATAAGGCGCAGGGCACAGGGCGCAAGGCTAAGGGAAAAGCTTTAAGCCTTGTGTTTTATGCCCGTATTTATTTACCAGACTGTTTTCATGCCGGTAAAATGGTTCGTCGGACCATGACCCGAGCCTATGGAAAAACTCTCTTTGATCGCCATGCTGATATATTTCTTGGCCTGTTGAATGGCCTTAAGAGTATTATAACCCCTGGCGAGACCGGCCGCGATTGCGGATGAAAATGTGCATCCTGTGCCGTGTGTGTTTTTTGTGTCAATCCTGGGGCCGGACAGGATGAAAAAGTCATTCCCGTTCCAAACTATATCTGTTGCCTCATGCTCATCTTCAAAATGTCCCCCTTTTATGACCACCCATCCGCACCCCATCTTCTTAATTCTTGCAGCGGCCTCTCTCATGTCATCCCTGGTCCGAATCTCCATATTCAGCATGGCCTGGGCCTCATGGATATTGGGGGTAATAACATGAGCGACAGGAAGCAGCTCCTCTATCAATGTTTTGCATGCGTCCGGGGAAAGTAGATGATCGCCGCTTTTTGCAACCATTACGGGATCGACAACCAGATTGTCAACCCGGTATTCACGAAGAACGCGGGAAACGACCCTGACTGTCTCAGCACCTGACAGCATACCGGTCTTTACCGCATCGGTTCCGATATCGTCAAGCACACTCCTTATCTGCAGTTCCACAAATTCAGGATCAACATCCATTATCCCCTGAACGCCGATTGTGTTCTGGGCAGTAAGGGCTGTAACAGCGCATGTGCCGAAGACTCCAAAGGCTGTAAAGGTCTTAAGGTCAGCCTGGATTCCGGCCCCTCCCCCGCTGTCGGAACCGGCTATTGTCAATGCTTTAAACATATTCCCGCTCATTCACCTGTAAAAGCGGACATAATTTTGTATCCCGGATCAAACAGAAGACCGCTTTCTATGGCGTATTTCTCAGTGAACGCCGCCTGTTTCCGGCAGGATTTGAGATCGTTCTTTGACGCCCACGCAAAAGGCGCAGGTTCTGCGGTATGGGTCTTTTTCACAATGGGGGTATAATGATCACTTACCGCCATAACGCGATAATCATCGTATTTATCAATCCCTTTCAGCACTGTCCCCACAACCTCCCTGTCAAAGGACTCAATGGCCTGTATCTTTTCGCGATAATTGCCGTTGTGACCCGCCTCATCAGGGGCCTCCACATGAAGAAATATAAAGTCCGAATCTTTCAGCCCTTCAAGCGCCTTTTCGGCCTTTCCCCTGTAATTGGTATCCAGATACCCGGTTGCGCCTTCAACATGTATGGACCTGAATCCGGCATAGATTCCTATGCCCCGAATAAGGTCCACCGCAGAAATCA
>CAZJOB010000015.1:1587-18287 GCA_964547435.1 uncultured Desulfatiglans sp.
CACACCTCCATCAAGCCCGTATAAATCACGAAAAGGCGGAATGTCAGGGGCCTTTCCCTGGCCCCAAAGCCATATGGAATTTGCCTCATTAAGACCGGCTTCTTTCCTTCTTTGGTTTACAGGGTGATCCTTAAGGTATTTCCATGAATCACGAATGAGTCGAACAACCGGATCTTCTTCATTGCTGAGATAGTCTGCCATATTGCGGTCCAGGACATCATGTGGTGGAATAGTGGGGGCCTTTTCAGGGCCGTTTTTCCAGAGGTACAGATGCCTGTAGGCCACACCGGGGTATATTTTTGATTCCTGCGTCTGAAAATGCTTTTTAAGATCATTCACAATGCTCACAGACTCACCGGTGGTGATATCGCCCGAGCTGTGGCTTACCATGATTATCTCGTTTGAAGAACGTCTGTTCAGGGTAACAAGGTTCATTCGGAATGCCACATCATCTTCTTCGAGCTGCACTCCCATGCTGGCGGCTTCAAGTGGCGACCTGCCGGTGTGGTAAACAGCGGGATCATATCCCATCAGTGTCAGGTTGGCCACATCACTTCCAGGCTCCATGCCTTCAGGTATGGTCCTGACACAGCCTATGCGGCAGGAGGCGATAAGATCCATATTGGGAGTGAGGGATGCTTCAAGAGGCGTCTTTCCGCCCAGTTCCGGTATGGGATAATCCGCCATGCCGTCACCCACGAGGATGATGTGCTTTCGATTATTCATTCCCCTCTTCCACCCTTATCATCATTGTCCTGTCAGTGAGAACGTCCAGCCTGTCAATCAGTTCCATGGCCTCTCTCACATTTTTTTCCATGGCCTCATGGGTCATCATTACTATGGGAACGGATCCGTTTATCTGCCTGCCTTTTTGTATAACCGATGAGATGCTGATGCCTTTTTCGCCGAGTATGCCGGCTATTCTGGAAAGCACTCCCGGTTTGTCTAAAGCAGAAAAGCGAAAATAATAGGATGTACTCAGTCTTTCGATGGGCTGAATCCTGAATTCATCATCTTTCAGCGTGTCATATCCCAGAGGCGGTATCAGCATATTTACACCGTGCCGGATCTGTCTTGCCAGGCTCATGATATCCGATACAACAGCGCTTCCCGTGGGCCTTCTACCCGCGCCCTTGCCGTAATAGAGGGTGGGCCCCACAAAATCCCCCTCTATGTGGACAGCGTTAAATGCCTCATTGACATTGGCCAGCATATGGTCAAGCGGAACCATGGCCGGATGGACCCTCGCCTCTATTTCGCCGCCAAGGTCTCTGGCCACGGTAAGCAATTTGATGCAATAACCGAACTCTGATGCAAAGCTGATATCATCACTGGTGAGCCTTTCGATGCCTTCCCTGTAGATAGACTCAAAAGGCGCGGTAAAACCAAAAGCCAGAGATATAAGAATCGCCAGTTTATGGGCCGCATCCGTGCCATTCACATCAAGGTCAGGAGGGTCTTCCGCATAGCCCAGTTCAATGGCGCCCTGAACAGCCTTTGAATAGGCAAGCCCGTCCATTGTCATTCTGGTAAGGATATAATTGGAAGTCCCGTTCAGTATCCCTATTATAGACCTGATATTATTTGCCGAAAGACCTTCTCTCAGCGACCTGATGACGGGAATGCCCCCGCCCACTGAGGCTTCAAAGGCAATAGAAACATTGTTTTCAACACCTGCCCTGTAGATCTCCCTGCCGTGCTCGGCAAGCAGGGCCTTATTGGCAGTAACCACATGTTTGCCTTTCTTCATGGCCTCAAGGATAATCTCTTTCGCTTTTGTCATGCCCCCGATCAGTTCAACAACAATGTCTATTTCAGGGTCTTCGATTATTTCTCCGGCATCCCTTATCAGAACGCCTTTATCAAGTTGAATCCCCCTGTCGGATTCCAGGTCCAGATCCGCAACACGTTTCAGGACAACATCGGCCCCAACCCTGCGACCTATAATCTCCCTGTTACCAAGAAGAATTTCAGCGGCGCCGGCGCCGACTGTTCCAAAGCCTATAATTCCCACATTGATTTGTCTCATATTAATGCTCCGTTTCAACTATACGGCCTGTAATACCTTTTTTATGCCCCGAACAGCCTGTCTCGTACGATGGGGATTTTCCACAAGGGCGAACCTCACATAGTCATCGCCATACTCGCCGAATCCCATACCAGGAGCTACTGCCACCTTCGCCTCTTTGATCAGCATCTTGGAGAACTCAACAGAGCCCATCTTCCTGTATTGCTCAGGGATTTTCGCCCACACAAACATGGTTCCCTTCGGTTTTTCTATATGCCATCCTATTCGATCAAGCCCGTCTATTAGTGTGTCTCTTCTCTCCTTATAGGTATTGACTATCTCATCAACGCAATCATAAGGCCCGTTAAGCGCGATAATGGAGGCTATCTGAACCGGCTGAAACATGCCATAGTCCAGATAGCTTTTTATCCTCTTCAGCGCTGCCACAATCTTCGCGTTGCCCACGCAGAACCCCACTCTCCACCCGGCCATGGAATAGCTCTTTGAAAGGCTGTAAAACTCAACGCCGATCTTTTTAGCGCCGGGAACCTGAAGAAAACTGGGAGGTTCATATCCGTCAAACACCAGATCCGCGTATGCAAAATCATGTATCACTATCATATCCCGTTCGCGGCAGAATTTTACAATCTTTTTAAAAAAATTTTTATCCACCACCTCCGTTGTCGGATTATGGGGATAGGAGATGATAAGCATCTTGGGATTTGGCCATGTCTGTTTGGCCGCGTTTGTCAAATCCTCGATAAAGTCCCTGCCCGGTCCTATTGGTATGCTTCTCAGATCGCCACCCGCGATTATCACGGAATAGGGATGTATGGGGTAGGTAGGATTGGGGGCAAATACCACGTCACCCGGACTCACGGTCGCCAGGACAAGATGGGATAATCCCTCCTTGGCGCCCATGGTGGCTATTGCCTCTGTCTCGGGATCAATATTCACATCAAAACGTCGTTTATACCAGTTTGATATAGCCAGCCTCAGTTTCGGAATGCCTGCCGAGGCGGAATATCTGTGGTTTCTGCCATCCTTTGCCGCTTCTACCAGTTTATTTACTATATGTTTGGGTGTGGGGATATTGGGATTGCCCATCCCCAGATCAATAATATCCTCTCCCTTTCGTCTGAATTCCTTTTTTAAAGCGTCCACTGTGGCAAACACATAGGGCGGCAGCCTGTCCATTCTTCTGAATTCCTGCATGATTTTTATCTCCTGAAGGTAAAAGATTAGTTAGTGCCCATCCAGAAACGAGAAATTTTGGACAAGATCAAGGAACGCGAAGATTGTAACCACAGGAATACATTGAAGTATTTCGAGGATTACAATCTGAGTGTGACGCAGAGATTGTTCAAAAGGGCCGTTTCTGGATGGACACTAGTTAACGCCGCTTCTTCTATTCTTTTCTTCTTAATACACAATCGTTTATAAAAAAGCAAAAAGTAAAACATGAATAAAAAAACCGGGCCTTACACGCCCGGTTTTTCCTGTTTAATAATTTTTGCTGAAATGCTAAGCAGCTTTGGAAAGCCTGACAGCGCAGACCTTATATTCCGGTATCTTGGCCACCGGATCAAGGGCGGAATTTGTCAGCATATTGGCAGCGGCTGCGGCATAATGGAAAGGTATGAACACAGTGCCTGAAACAGCCTTGTCCGATATCTTTGCCTCTGCCTCGATCTCTCCTCTTCTTGAAGATATCTTGAGGATATCACCATCAACGATGTTATAGGCATCCGCGTCATCCGCTGAGATCTCCACAAAACTGCTTGGCGCCAGTTCATTCAGCCCTTCGGACTTCATGGTCATCGTTCCGGTATGATACTGATATATTACCCTGCCGGTGGTAAGATACACGGGATATTCGTCATCCGTAACCTCTGCCGGAGGCAGGTATTCTATTGCGTGAAAAACTCCGAGCCCGCATGAAAATTTATCAACATGAAGACATGGGGTTCCCGGATGATCCGTTGACGGGCACGGCCAGTGAATACCCGCGTTTTCAATCCGGCTAAAATTAATGCCGCAGTATGAGGGGGTCACCTTTGCGACCTCCGCCAATATCTCGCCGGCATCTTTATACCCCATTTCATATCCCATTTTTCTTGCTATATCACACAAAATGGCCCAGTCTTCCCTGGCATCGCCGGGAGGAGCTATTGCCCTTCGCACCCGCTGAACCTTTCGCTCAGTGTTGGTGAAACTTCCGTCTTTCTCAGCAAAAGAGGCAGTGGGCAGCACGACATTCGCCATTTCGGCGGTCTCTGTCATAAAGATATCCTGCACCACCAGAAAATCCAGTTTATCCAGGCTTTTTTTTGCGTGATTCAGGTTTGGGTCTGAGATCATGGGGTTTTCACCGATTACAAACATGGCCTTAATAACTCCTTCATAGGCCTTTTCCATCATAACTGTGGCGGTAAGACCCGGAACAACAGGCAGATTTTCAACACCCCAGGCTTTTTCCATTTTCTCCCTGGCTGCCTTGTCGGTAACAGGCTGATAACCGGTGTAAACATTCGGAAGGCCTCCCATATCGCAGGCCCCCTGCACATTATTCTGTCCTCTTAAGGGATTGACCCCTCCTCCTTCCACACCCACGTTTCCGCAAAGCATGGAGAGATTAGCGAGAGACTTTACATTATCGGTTCCCGTGGTATGCTGCGTAATACCCATGGCATAAAGGATTGAGGCCGCCGGGGCGCTTGCAAACAGACGGGCCGCCTCTATGAGCTGTTCTTTTGGTATTCCTGTTATTCCTTCGACATATTCAGGGGTATATTTCTCAACCGTAGTTTTCAATTCATCCAGTCCTACGGTTCGCGCTTCAACATATTCCTCATCATATAGCTTTTCCCTGATGATAACATGCATCATCCCGTTGATCCACGCGACGTCCGTTCCTATGTTCTGCCTCATCCATATATCGGCAAAATTCGTTACACGAATTTTTCTGGGATCCACCACTATGAGTTTCGCGCCTTTGAATTTTACCGCCCTCTTAACGTATGAAGAAAGAACAGGATGATTTTCTGTGGTATTTGAACCGGCGATAAGAATAACCTTCGCCTTTTCAATGTCTTCAATGGGGTTCGTCATTGCCCCGCTTCCAAAAGCCGCGGCCAGACCGGCCACTGTTGAGGAGTGTCAGAGACGGGCGCAATGGTCGATATTGTTAGTATCTAAAACAGCCCTCGTGAACTTTTGGGCAATATAATTCTCTTCATTTGTTATTCTGGCGCTGGTAAGAACTCCAATGGAATCAGGCCCGGACTCCTTTTTAATCTGTGACAGTTTCTGTGCGACAAAATCAAGGGCTTCATCCCATGATGCCTCCCTGAATTTACCATTTTCTTTAATCAGAGGAGTCTTTAATCTTCCCTCATCATTTACAAAGTTATAGCCGAAACGGCCTTTTACACAAAGACTTCCAAAGTTGGGGGGGGCATCTTCAACGCCTGTAACCTTGACGATTCTGTCTTCCTTTACATGAAGGTAGAGCTGACAGCCCACTCCGCAATAGCCGCAGGTGGTTCGCACCTTTTTTACATCCTGATCCAGGCCGTGTGTTAAAAACTCATCCTTGGTAATCAGAGCGCCGACAGGGCACGCCTGAACGCACTCACCGCAAAAGACGCAATCGGAATCCTTGAGCGCACGATCACCTTTTGTAACGATCTTTGCTTCAGATCCTCTGTAGCCGAAACTTATGGCGTTGTTTACCTGAATATCATTACATGCCTGCACGCATTTTCCGCAAAGTATACAGCGTGACAGGTCTCTTACAATAAAGGGGTTCACATCCTCCACAGGATGGACCTTTTCCGGAGCCGGGAATCTGTTCCCTTTCACCTGATAGCGGATAGCCAGATCCTGTAACTCACATCTTCCATAAGCGGGACAAAGCGCTTTGTGTTCTTCCGGGCTCATGGCCTTAAGCTGAGAATCGGTCCAGGAATCCATATCAGGGCTGTTGGCAAGGCAGTTGTGACTGCCTGACGCCAGCAGCAGCTCCAGATTCAGACGTCGGGCCTCAATTACTTTGGGGGTTTCAGTTTTTACAACCATATTCGGCGCCGCCGGGGTTGAACAGGCAGTCATAAGCGTCCTTGCGCCTTCCACTTCCACCAGACACATCCTGCAGGAACCGGTAGGAGAAGCGCCCTTCAGATAACACAGGGTAGGAATGTCTATCCCGTTTCGCCTGGCAACCTGAAGTATGGTCTCACCATCTTCAAATGAAAATTTATTACCATTAATAGATATATATTTTTCTAGGCTCATAATTTCTCCAAATCATATGTTAGAATTAAATGTATAAAATATTAGAATGCTCCGATCGAGTCAAGCAAAAGAAAATAATGCCATGGCGCAAGGCTTGTTATTTGTTCATTAAATCCTTGCCGGTCTTGAAGGCCTTTCCGATATATTCGCCTATTCCATAGTATCCCCCCATAACCGGAGTGAATACAAAGGGCGCCACCTTTTTTATATCGACCTTTCCTTCACTGTTTATCATTTCCTCTTCCGCCTTCACATCCAGAATCCTGCCGATAAAGATAGTATGAAGCCCTATCTCATGATGATGTATCAGCTCACATTCCAGGATCATGGGAAATTCATCAACATAAGGGGCGTCCACCACGGACGATTTTACCGGCGTGAGCCCGGTCTTCTCGAATTTATTCTCATTCCTGCCCGACTCAATCCCATAGTAATCCGCCTCTTTTACATATTTTTCAGGCGGAACGCTCAATGTGAACGCCTTTCGTTCCATGAGATTGCCGTAGGTGTATGTGGCCTTTCGAAGCGAGATATTAACACAGGGCGGTTCTGAACAGCAGATTCCGCCCCAGGCGATTGTCATTACATTGGGTCTTCCATCTTTGTCGTATGTCCCCACGCACCAGACAGGCGAAGGATATATAAGTGTCTTTTGCCCTAAAGATTTTTTCATTTAAATGACTCTCCTTTTTTTGATGATAATATTTTAAAACCACCCATATTTTGACTAATCATATTCCATTATCCGCATTCAAGCAATGATTTTCCCTCGAACCTTTTTAAAGTTTTATCAAAAAAATACCGATAGTTATATATTATCCCTGTTTAAATTACAGATACGGGAAAATTATTACTGACGGTGGAATAACGCCAATTGTTACGTGCAGTCAGTATTGCTTTGATTTGGAGAATTAATCTTTTATGCATAAATATATTTTAAAGCATTCAATATTTATTTTAATTGCGTTATTTATCTTTTTCCATTCTACTGATTCATACGCACTCGACCCGGATGTAATAAAATTCGGACATCTTACCACGGATAACGGCCTCTCATCATCAACAGTAACCTCGATTATTCAGGATAAACAGGGTTTTATATGGTTTGGCACGTTTGATGGCCTGAACAGGTTTGACGGTTATGATTTTACTGTATTTCGCCATAACCCCTATGATTCCGGTTCCCTGATATCAAATCAGGTTCATTCATTACATGAAGACAGAACCGGAAACCTTTGGATAGCTACTTCCGCAGGACTGTCAAAATATGACAGGGATAATGGAATATTTATAAATTATAATACACAGAACGGGTACAATCTTGAAGAAACAGACATATTGGATGTGTTTATAGACAGCAGAGAAAATATATGGCTCGGGACAAACGGGCACGGTCTTATCCTATTTGATCCGGAGAAAAATCAGACAACACAGTTCGCAGATAATAATGAAATTGAAGGACTGAGAAGCAACATTATCTTGCAGGTATTTGAAGACAGTAAAGGTAATTTATGGATAGCCACTGACGGCGGCGGAGTTAGTATATTCGATTATGAAACACATAAGTTCAAACGCTTTGAACACCTGAAAGAAGATCCTGACAGCATAGCCGGAAACACGGTCTACACCATTATGGAAGATTCCGAAGGTTATTTATGGTTTGCATGTTATGGAAGCGGATTATCCGGAATACATGTCAATAAAATTAACAGCAATAGATTCAGGCACTTTAAAAGCGACCCGGAAAACAGCAACAGTTTATCGAACAACAACATCCGGGCAATCTGTGAAGATGGAAACGGCGGAATCTGGATCGGCACTGAAAATGGCGGATTGGATTTTCTACAAAACGATAGAGAGACATTTTTCAATTATAAGAATAATAAAAATGATCCGTTCAGCATCAACAACAACTCAATCTATTCAATCTTTAAAGATAATGCCGGTGATATATGGATCGGGACCTTTTCCGGCGGTATAAACCTGATCAACAACAGTAAACAGGGATTCACTCACTATAAGAGCGTACAAAACGGCCTGAGCCATGATTCAGTATGGGAATTCAGTGAAGACAGCCGTGGTATTCTATGGATAGCCACGGACGGCGGAGGCTTGAACAGTTACAACCCCAAAACAAAGGAATTTTTCCATTATAACTCAACCAACTCAAACCTGAGCGCCGACGCGGTTTTGACAGTTCTTGTGGATTCTGAAGACAATGTCTGGGCCGGGACCTGGGGCGCCGGCGCAACCCTGTTTGACAGGGAGGGACATTCATTTTCATATCTTACCAAAGAAAACAGTTCTCTTCCCAATAATAATGTTTTTGATATTGTCGAAGATGAACAGGGCAATTTATGGTTTGCAACTCAGGGCGGTCTTTCCCGGTACAGGAAGAAAGATGGAACATTTAAAAATTATAATATCGGAAACAGCAATTTGCCCGATAACTTTATTGAAGTCATCAAATTATCCTGCAATGGAAGCCTTCTTTTAGGGGCGTCTATGGGATTTTCCATCTTTGATCCCGATACTAAAGAGGTAATTAGCTATTCCCATGACGAGAAAGACCATAACAGTCTTTCACACAATTTTGTAACTGATATATTCGAAGAAGATATAAACACCATATGGGTTGCCACCAGGTATGGGTTGAACAAATTGGACAGGAGAACGGGAGTATTTAAAAAATATTTTAAAAATGACGGGCTTCCGAATGATCTTATTTACACCATTGAAAAGGATAATAATGGTTTTTTATGGATATCCACTAATGATGGTATATCAAAATTTAACCCTTTGACCGAAGATTTTAAAAATTACACCAAAACCGACGGGCTTCAGGGCAATATTTTTATAAAAAAGTCGGGATACAAAGCCAAAACCGGTAAATTATACTTTGGAGGCGCCAATGGGTTTAATGAATTTCACCCGGACAGGATAATTGACAATGAAAATGTTCCCCCGGTTGTTATTACCGACTTCCAGATATTCAACAAATCGGCAGTCCCGGGATCGGATGGTTCACCCCTGAAAAAACAGATCAGCCTGACACAGGAACTGGCGTTGTCCTACAGAGATTATGTCATTTCATTTAATTTTACCGCGTTAAACTATGTATCTCCGGAAAAGAATCAATATGCCTATATGCTTGAAGGGTTTGACAAAGAATGGAATTACATCGGCACGCGCCGTTCCGCGACATATACGAACCTGAATCCGGGGCAATATACATTCAGGGTAAAGGGTTCAAACAACAATAATATCTGGAATGAAACAGGGGCTTCGATAAGCATAACCATTATTCCTCCATACTGGCAGACCTTATGGTTTAAAGCCTTAATTGTTTCATTTCTGATCCTTTTTATAATCAGTATATACTTTTTGAGAACAAGAGCCATTCGAGCGCAAAACAGACACCTGGAAACAATGATCCAGAACAGGACCAGTGAGCTGGCAGATGAAAAGAACCTGTTAAAGACATTGATTGATATAATTCCGGACTCGATTTACATAAAAGACCGAATGTCGCGTTTTGTGTTGAATAACAAAGCCCATCTGAATATCCTGGGAGCAGCCAGGCAGGAAGACGTTGCAGACAAAACAGACAGAGATTTTTTCCCCCGTGAGGTATCCGACAAGCTCTATAATGATGAACGGGAGATAATGCTTACAGGTGAACCAAAGATAAATATGGAGGAAGAATTCATTGATCAGAACGATGGCCGGCATATCTGGATGAATACTACCAAGGTTCCCCTGAAAGACAGCAGTGGTGAAATAAAGGGCATCGTTGGAATAAGCCATGACATCACTGAACGCAAAAAGGCTGAAGAGGAACTCAAGCGTGCTAAACTTCAGGCTGAAGAGGCAAGCAGGACAAAAAGTGAGTTCCTTGCCAATATGAGTCATGAAATAAGAACCCCGATGAACGGTATTATAGGAATGACCGAACTGGCGCTTGACACTAATCTATCAAAACAGCAGTACGACTATCTTAAAATCGTTAAACATTCAGCCCTTTCCCTGCTTAATTTGTTGAATGATATTCTGGATTTCTCCAAGATAGAGGCCGGCAGGATTGAACTCGAACGAATAGATTTTGATATCAGAAAGGTTCTTGAAACGGTTATCGCAACCATGGCCGTACAGGCCCGATCAAAACAGATAGAACTGATCTGTGACATATCGAACGACATTCCGACCGTAGTGAAAGGCGATCCCAACAGATTAAGGCAGATCATAGTAAACCTGGCAGGCAATGCCGTTAAATTTACCGAAAAGGGTAAAATTGTTATAGGCGCCCTGTTGGATTCGGAAAAGACCACCGCTGATTGCTATACGATCCATTTTTCGGTCAAAGACACGGGAATTGGCATTCCCGAAGACAAACTGAATGCGATATTTGACAGTTTTTCCCAGATCGACAGCTCCATAACCCGAAAGTATGGAGGCACAGGCCTGGGACTCACAATTTCTCAAAGACTCGTCGAACTTATGAATGGAACAATATGGGCAGAGAGCGAATATGGAAAGGGCAGCACGTTTCACTTCACCACGGAACTTGAAAAAGGTTATCTTGCGGAAGCCCCCTATTCTGAAAGAAAAGAAAAAAGACTCCCTGAAATTAAAACCAGAAAAAAATTGAAAATATTGCTGGCTGAAGATAACATAGTCAACCAGAAGGTCGCCTTCAATATCTTAAGCAAAAAATGGGGACATGAAGTTACTGTCTCAAATGATGGCATTGAAGCGATTGAGGCATTGAAAAATAGTCACTTTGACATTATTCTTATGGATGTTCAGATGCCTAATATGGATGGGGTTGAAGCAACTGAACAAATAAGAAATTCAACTTCAGCAGAGATAAACAGTGAGATACCTATAATCGCCATGACAGCCCACGCGATGAAAGGTGATAGAGAAAAACTGCTTGAAGCCGGCATGAATGACTATATCGCCAAACCGATAAATATTGAAGAATTTTCGAATGTATTAAGCAAATATACATAATCATTACTGTCCAAAAATAACAAAATAACCATTAACCATAAAGGTAACCAGGACCAGCCATGTCGACACCTGGCATAATAGATACAGGGGAAAAGACAGTTAAGTCTGGAATATATGTTACTGTGACAGGGATAGTCGTAAATACCTTCCTGATCCTCTTTAAGGTCCTGGCAGGCATATTCGGTCACAGTCACGCTCTCATTATTGACGCGGTTCACTCTGTTTCCGATCTTTTCACCGACGTTGTTGTTTTATTCGGTCTGCGAATAGGACGTAAGGCCCCTGATGAGAAGCATCACTTCGGCCATGCCCGACTGGAAACCATGGCATCCGCTATTGTCGGCCTGGCCCTGTTATTGACGGCTTTGTACCTGGGGATTGATTCGGCCCTCAATATATACAATCATGTTGAATATCATCCCACAGGTCTGGCACTGCTCGGCGCGGGGATTTCTATTCTGCTGAAAGAGGCATTATATCATTACACAGTCCGGACAGGGAGAAAACTTAAGAGCCAGTTAATCATTGCCAATGCCTGGCACCATCGTTCGGACGCGCTGTCCTCTGTAGCGGTCCTGATAGGAGTTGCCGGAGCAATTATTAATCCTTCATGGCATGTCCTTGATTCCTTCGCAGGGTTGCTCGTTTCCTTTTTTATAGTAAAGGTAGGACTGGAAATTCTTGGAAGAAGTCTGAGGGAATTTACCGATGCTTCACCGCCTCAGGAAGAATTGGAAAAAATTAACGCATGCGCGAAGAGTGTGGAGGGGGTTCTTGATATACATGATCTGAAGGCAAGAATGACCGCGGGTCTTTATCAGATGGAGATACATATTGTAGTTGACGGCAGACTTTCAGTTATTGAGGGTCACCGAATAGCAAAAGAGGTTGAAGCATGTCTGTTTTCCGAGGTAGAAAAAATCGCCAAGGTAATTATCCATGTCGATCCCGACATGAGGGAAATAATGACCTAAAAATCTGAATTTTTACGAGTTCATCAATATTGCTGTCTATTCCGCCACTAATATCGATATATCCTTTGATATGCTGATTACTTTATGTGAAACACTGCCCAGGAAAAACTCTTTCATACCGAAAATCCCGCGCCTTCCCATTACAATAGTGTCATAACCGGACATAGATTCATGAACAATATCTTTCGCAACACCCTTTCTAATAGTTTTAAGGCTTTTAATTGATCTTCAGTCATTTGAATCATTACAGAATAATGCCTGCGACCAGGGCTATCACAACAATCAGCGGGGCTGGAAGCTTTCTTGTGAAGAGAAGAATCAATGTGATTGCTGTCATCAAAAGATTTGAAATGCTAAAACCATTCTTCTGCATCAATATAATTGCCGCAGCGGTAATCATGCCTCCTGCAACCGCGTTGATCCCTTTCAACGATATCTTTACCGCCCTGATCTTCTTGATATCTTCCCATACGGGATAGATGAAGTAGATTAGCAGAAGGCCGGGGAGAAAAACACCGATCCCTCCGGCAAGGGCGCCGGAAACCTGCTCAATTACTGACCCCTCCCGAAAAGCCATTCCTCCTGCGTAGGCTGCAAAACTGAACATGGGCCCCGGAAGACCCTGAACCAGTCCGTAGCCGGTCAGAAACTCGGCATTGGTCATATACCGGTTCAGTTCCACAAGCTCGCTGTGCATGACAGGCACAACAACCTGTCCGCCTCCAAATACCAGGTATCCGTAACGGTAAAAGTTCTCGACAAGATCGAAGAGTTTAATATCTGTTGAAACAGAAATTATGATACCGCCAACTGCAAACAGAATAAACATTAACAGGTAGCACCATGGCGGATTGATGGCGGCCTTGTTCCAGATATCCTTTTCCTTTGAGGCGAGAATACTAGTCAACCCGCCAATGACAAGAACCAGGGGGAAAATCCATGGAGACCGAACAAGGTATGTGCTTACAGTACCAAAGACCATCAGCAGAAAAGTTAATCTGTCTGTTACAACCTTCATGCCTATCCGCCATGCCGCAATAATTATGAACCCAACGGCCATAGGGCCGATAAAACTCAGAATATCAGATGAGATATGAACCGCAGAAAGAATAGCATAAAGGAATGATAGTGCTGTCATTATCAAAAGGACAGGAGCCGCCCATACCAACATGGCAAGAAGGGCCAGCAAAGGGCCGCCCGTTTTATATCCGATAGCGACGATCGTCTGGGTGCTTGTCGGTCCTGGCAGAATACTGCACAGTGCAATCAGCTCAACCAGATCTTCTTCGCTTAGATACCTTTTCCTGGCCACCATCTGATCAATAAAAACACCCATGTGGGCTTCAGGACCTCCGTATGCACCGAGCGAGCAGATTAAAACATCTTTAAGAAACGCAGACCTGGAAATTTTCGGACTATTATGTATCTTAAGCATGTTATGCCTTAAAATTTTTCCTCTGCTAATCTTAATCGATTCCTGTGTAAAGTTCCTTCCTTACACTGATATGCAGCCCTGTGCCCAGAAACATACGCCTTTTACTTTTCACCCGGCTTTTGCGGCGCTTCATCAATAGTAATATATTCATCCATATTTTTATTGTAATCAGGCCAGTGTCTGTCTTTAAAAACCGTGGAGTTCTTTTTCTTTTCCCATTCCATATGGGTCACATTGCCATCGCCATCTTCATCAAACAGCCGGATAAAATTTATACCCGTTTCACCCCCTTCAACATAAGGATCCTTTGGCACATACTGTTTCTTTGGTACAGCAGCCATCCTTTTATCAAACTCAATCATTTCACTTACGGTCAATACGCCGTCGGAGTCGGCATCCATGGCCTCGGGCAGCTTGCAGTCTGCCAATTCCTTTTCTGTCAATTTTTCATTCTTGTCTGAATCACAGAAAGTAAAGGGCATCTCTGCAAGACCTAACGCCTTCCATTCGTCCCTGGACATTGCGCTATTACCATTTGTATCAACCTGTTTTACAAATGCCCCTACATCATAGTTTTTCATAGGCATGGGATCCTTTGGTGGAGCACCCTGGGCGGAAACAGAAACTGTAGCCGAAAAAATAACTAAAACCATTATAAAAATTTTATTCATAAGCATTTTTTTTATCTCCTTTCAAATAAAATGATTTATGTGAAATAGTATTACATGGATAACATATAATATATCATTTCAAGTCTTTTTTATATCTATCTCCGTCAATCGGCTGCGGCATTAATTCCCGCCCGATATGCAGGAAAAAACGAGCGTATTTCTTTATGGATATCTCCATACCCCTAAGCGTTAAATAACCTCGCCGGTGTTACTCTGCCCGAAGACATTGGCAGATGGCTTCATGGCGCCCATAAAAAAAGCCGAATCAGTTATCGGCCTTTTTTTATTTTTTTAATAAGTTACTGGCTCTGATGCCGGTGCAATATTAAATGGTAATTAAGTAAAATGCGACCCCCAATTAACCTCTGAATTTCTGCACCTTCTCTAACAGCTCCAAATCTGATGCCAGGTTGCCAAGGCATGTGGCAATTATACCATCCACAGAACCTTGAAGCTCCGCCGCGAATTCTTCCACTTTATCCATAGTCGTGGTAGCGGGCCATCCGATTCTTTCCAGAATCTTCTGATTCTTGGGTGTTCCAACTATAAAATAGGGATAGATGGGTTTTCCTATTTTTCTTGCCTCTGCACAGATCTCCTTCAGCTTTGGCACTGTCGATTCTTCCAGTCTCAGAAAAAAGCCGAAATCCCAGTCGTTCTTAATGCGATCAATGGCGGCTTCCGCAGGCACGCGCGCGGTAAGCATGCAACCCATCTTTACCTTGCTGATTTTTACCTCATTGCGAAGAAAATCCCTGATTTCTTCTGCCGGGCCGGTTGAGCGTCTGTATTCGAGAATTTCATTCGGGTCTGAAAGCATCTGACAACTGCCGTCCGCACGGGTTCGAATCAGGTTTCCATATTTCGGTGGATCGCCCGGATCAGGTAATATACCATCCACACCCATGGCCTCGGTAGCCAATGCGGCAGCGCCTACTTCTACGGGTCCTTTATAGTTGGTAATAAACATTGGTATCATCATTTTGTCCGGATATATCTGTTTGAGCACACACGCCACGGCAGCACCGCTGGGTGCAGGCATGCCGCTCG
This sequence comes from uncultured Desulfatiglans sp., assembly GCA_964547435.1. Taxonomy (GTDB): domain Bacteria; phylum Desulfobacterota; class DSM-4660; order Desulfatiglandales; family HGW-15; genus CAZJOB01. The sequence goes on from CAZJOB010000015.1 coordinate 17,035, forward strand.
CGCTGTCAGTAATATTGTAGCCGTCAACCAGATCCTTAACCTTTTCTGCCGACTCGACAAAGTTAAGCTTTGGAATAAATTCGTATAATATCTTCATGTTTTATCTCCCTTTTTGTCTTTAATTTTAATAATTAATCCTTTTTTTAACAGGAAAAGTATATGGAGTCCGACCTTGTATGTCAACACAAAATCCCCCCGCCATATTGTGGGTAAAGATTATGGATGTATGCATTACTGTCCAAAATAATGCTAAAAAGGCATATACGCCTGAATAAAATCAGGCATATATACAGATAATTTGATAAACTGAGACCCAGTTTGTATAACAGGCTGTGTAAGCAAGACAAAAGTATATTTCTTACAAACTTTAAAATAATTGCAGCGGCAACCCTGTGCCTGGCCCGACATAGTTCTGATTTTTCAGAACGAAGGCGGCTGGTTGCTCGGGGGCCATTATCCTGCACAAACATTTGCGGGCAGGCACAGAGGCCTGCCCCTACAGTTATATCCACCATTATTTGATGCACTTTATGTCCTTTGCTACTATTCAGCAATTTACACTACTGTCTGAAAACCGATTTTGGACAAGAGTGAAAATGCCCCATAAATCGCAGGAGAATGCCCCTGCCCCTACTGATTTTTCAGATAAAATAAAAACCCCAACCCTCTTATGCTAAATATAATATATATTATTCTTGACATATACATTTCTATCGAATACATACCATTTTGAAAATCAAAATTGACGAACTCGTAAAATTACAGAAAGGAATTATTGAGAAAAATGATCATTAAGGCAAAAGATTTTTTCAGGAAGATGTCTGTTAAGGGAATGTTTTCAGTTATTCTTCTGCTCTCCGGAATATATGCTTCTCAGGGATGGGCAATAGAGATAAATGAAAAATTTAGCCTCGATGGAGAATGGAGGCTGCGCTATGAGATAATGGATGGATTTAATGACAAAGCCTACGGAGAAACGGTCTTAACAGGCGAAAGTCATGACGGATACCTGCTGAATCGCATAAGACTGGGAATGACCTATAAATATAACGCAAACATCCTTTTCAAGGTTTCAATACAGGATTCCAGGGCATTTGACTGGGATTTCAATGACAGCGACTGGTACGCCAAAGAATTCAGAATGGAAAATAATCCTCAGAAGGATCACCTTGAACTCTATCACACCTACCTGCAGGTATCCGATATCGGAGGTCTACCACTGGAACTGACTTTGGGACGTCAGAAAATCGCCT
>CAZJOB010000015.1:18297-23871 GCA_964547435.1 uncultured Desulfatiglans sp.
CGGCGATATACGAATCGTTAAGGAAGGTTTCGAAAGCCACATAGTAGGGGAATATGAGGTCGGCCGACCAGATAACCGGATATTCGGCCCTGGTGAATGGAAAAATTCCGGGAAATGGATATGGGACGCGATAAAGCTTTCTTACTCAAAGGGGGAACATTTTGTTGATATCTTTTACGGGGCAACCATGCTTCATGATCCTGACAAATTCTCTCTGTCACACAGATGGGGGTATGAAGGCATAGGAATTTATGGTCATTACGCCTGGGACAAAGGCGCGATCGAACCGGTCCTGGCCTATAAGCATAATGACAATGGGGAGACCAGTTATCACAGCCTTACTCATTACTATGCCGGATTCCGCGTATATGACGATGATGTTGCCGGATTCTTTTATAACGGCACCTTTATAAGGCAATTTGGCAAACAGATATCAACCGGCGGTCTGAAATCGGATGTCAATGCCTATGGCTGGCATCTTGACGCGGGATACGGCTTTAAAATTACGGGGAAAAAGGCGCGAATCGGGGCTGGTTTCACCTGTGCCTCCGGTGATGACAGCGCCACGCAGGATATTGAAAGATTTGACTCGGTATTCGGGGCCTCGGATAAATATTATGGCCGAATGAACCTTATGAACTGGTCAAATCTTGAAGACGCCGAACTCTTTTTTATTATCTCTCCCATAAAAAATACACAAATAAAGTTGGAGTATCACAGTTTCAGGATAAACGAAAAAGGCGATAAATGGCGCAATTACAAAAACAGTGCAGGTGTCAGTGAAGACCATCTGGGTGATGAAATTGATGTGGTCGCGACCTATGATCACACCAAAAACATAAAATTTCAGGCAGGTTACGGTCATTTTCGGCCCGGCGCGTTTATTAAAATAAATGTCCCCGCGAATAACAGGGCTGACTGGTTCTTTTTTCAGGCATCCTTGTCTTTCTGATTTTTATTCCCGGGACTATTTATATCATTTATGTGAAGGAGATATTAAAAATGAGCAATACACACTTAAGCCGCAGGGATTTCATTATCAAATCCATGGCCGGAGCAGCAGGCATACTTGCAGCCCCATATCTTCAACTGAATGTATGGGCAAGAGATACAAAGGAGCCCATTCGAATAGCTGTGGAATTCAACAGTCATGCGGTGCCGGCCTATGTAGCCATTGAACAAAAATTATATGAGGCTGAAGGACTTAAATTCACTACATATAAAAGTTATGCAACCGGTGCATCCCTGGCCGCAGGGCTTACCAGGGGGGATATTGACGCTGCCTATGTCTGTCTTATTCCCGCAGTAAACGTGTTTGCCAACGCGGGAGTGCCAATAAAGGTTTTGTGCGGGACTCATCTGTACGGTTATGGTCTGGCAGTCAATCCGGAAAAGGTCCGCGCAATTAAGGATCTTGAAAGATCTGATATCAGGGTTGGAGGTTTGAGAGAAGGAACCTCTGTAGATACTATCATTCACAAAACCATAAATGAGAAAGGTCTTAACAAGGAGATGATACTCCCCAAGGTCAGACGAATGAATCCCGCAAAGGCCCTTCTGGCGTTAAAAGCCGATCAGATCGATGCGGTGTTCCTTCCCGAGCACTGGCTGACCATGACAGAGCGTTACGGATTTCAGCTCATGCTTACTGCGCGGGACCTCTGGCCTGGTATGATCGGCAGTGTCCTCGTTGCAAAAGATACTCTTATTAAAGATAATCCTGAGGTGGTAAGCGGACTTGTAAACGCAACAATAAATGCAACATCCTGGATGCATAGTCACCCTGATGATAGCGCTGAAGTGGCAGCCAGGTATCTTTCATTTGAAAGCAGTAAGGCCCCCCTTGCAGAGGTCTTTGAAAACGAAAATGAACTCAGGGTGTCCGGTGACTATATTCGACGTTCCATGAAAAATCTTGATTATATAAATACCATCGATATTAATCAGGTCCAGAAAACAATAGACTATATGGCCGGTTTAGGGAATATACGCAAAGCATTTCCAGCAGATGATATTCTGGACCTCAGATTCTTAAAGAAGGGATGAATAGAGTGCATCAGTTCACAAAATTACTTGGCCAAATAATATGGAAAATTGCCCCGATTATTCTCTTGTTCGGGTTATGGGAGCTGGCGGCGCGATTCGGCAGTTTTTCGGCATCATCAGTCTTTCCGCCTTTTAGTGTTGTAATACAGGAGATGTGCGAACTGTTTAAAAGCGGTGTTATGTTTAAAAATCTTGCATGGACCCTGACAAGAGTCATTGCGGGCCTGTTAATGGGAATCACCGGAGGAATGATTGTCGGAACAATTATGGGGTGGAGAGATGTTATAGGCCGGTCACTCTCTCCTGTCATAGGTTTTCTATATCCCATACCTGCTCTCGGGTGGCTTCCCCTTATGATGCTCTGGATAGGCATCAACGAGATGCTGCCCATTACGGTTATTACTATCAGCGCCTTTTTCCCTGTCTGCTACAATACCGCGTCAGGTGTACGCAATGTGGACAAAATGATGGTAAAAGCGGCCCAGTTGCTGGGCGCATCAGAGAAGCGCATACTCTTTGAGGTGATACTTCCCAATGCGGCGCCACAGATTTTCGCGGGTTTGAGGCTTTCATCCGGAATGGCCTGGCGTACAGTGCTTGCCGCTGAGATGGTTGCCATACCAACAGGCATAGGCGCCCTTATCATGAAGGCGGAAAGCCTGATAAGGGTGGACATTATCCTGTCCTGCCTTTTCGTTCTTTCTATATTTTGTCTTATTTTTGAAAAATTGCTGGACGCGGTTGAGAAAAACTGGCTGGGAAAGTGGAGTAACTGTGTCTGAAATAAAACTTGTAAATGTCAGTAAACATAACTGCCTTGACCTTAACCTGACTATCAGGGATGGCGAGTATTTTGTTATTGTTGGTGAAACCGGCGCCGGAAAAACCACTTTATTGAATATGGTTGCAGGGGTAGTGGAGCATACTGGAAAAGTTTTAATCGACGATCATGAAGTGAATCACCTTCCGCCTTTTAAACGAGGCGTTGGCTATCTGTTCCAGGAACTGGCCCTTTTCCCCCATTATTCGGTTGAGGCCAATATTGCATTCGGTTTGAGGGCCCAGGGATATGCGAAACCCGCGATAAAAGAGCGGGTTTTTTCTTTAATGAAGATGATGCGTATTGATCACTTAGCCGGCCATTATCCGCATATGCTGTCCGGCGGTGAAAAAAAGAGAGTGGCCCTTGCCCGCTCACTTGCCCCTTCACCAAAAATACTGCTGCTGGATGAACCAACCTCCAATCTGGATGCCCAGACAGCAAAATACCTGCGCGGGGAGTTGCATTCTCTTTTAAAAAAACTGGAGGTCACGACACTCCATGTAACCCATGATCTCAGGGAAGCCGAGGAGATAGCGGATCGTATCGCACTGATCTCAAACGGTATTATCGAACAGGTGGCTGCCCCTGCTGAACTTTTTTTTAATCCTGCCAACAAACTGGTAGCCGATTTTCTCGGGATGCCCAATATCCTTGAATGTCGTGAGACCCGGGCGCTTTCTTCCGGACTGGTGGAAATCCTGCTAGAAGGCCTGAAGATAATACTGCCCTATGAAGGCAAAGCCATTCATAAGATTGCGATACCGCCGGATGCGGTTCATATCTACGATGAACGTCCGGTACAGCCCGCATTGAACGGTTTTACCGGGATAGTGGAGGATATTAAACTGAGCAATTCCAAAGTGGTGTTGAAGGTCTCAGTCGGAAAAAGCATCCTTGTCTCGGAAGTGCCGATGAGCCTTTTTGAGAGTATGTCCATAGTAAAGGGTGAAAAAGTCCACGGTACAATAAAAATAGACCGTCTGCGTTACATCGTTGCATGATTAAAAAATTGTGCTTTATCCATTACCAAGGAATGCGGTGGAATATTTAAGTGCCGTAAAAAAAATGATCCCTGCAAGCATCCATTTTATGGCTTTGGCAGGGACAAATTTCTGGCATCGGGCCCCAAGGTACATGCCGGCCATTCCACCCACGCCAAATAAAATCCCTAACAGCCAATCAGGAGAAACTGACATGTTCGGATATAGCGGCGCTATAGCATGATAAAAAGCGACACCGGCTGCTGAAGTGACAAAGGTGCCCATAAGGGCTGCTCCGGCCACGGTATAAACCGGCAGGCCGAAAAAGGTTACAAAAAAAGGGGCAATAATCGAACCTCCCCCGATTCCATAAATGCCCCCGACGATGCCCACAATAAAACTGAGAGAGAAGATTCCCCAAAAGGAAATATCAAATGATTCATCATAGAAAGTATATTCAAGCCTTTTCAGGTTAAAATGGGTACATCTGACAGGACGAAATGCCCCCTTTGCCGGTGTCCCCCCGGCATAATTCGTCTTTAGACGGTATTTCTTGGCCAATTTCTGAATTTTTTCTTCGATTTCGGATTTATTATTAATGCCCGTATTTTTCTTCATAAGATCACGTATCATTTGAAGTCCAATATAAAGCAGGATAGCAGATGCAAAAAGTTTAAAGTGATCAGGATCAGGCAGGCAGGCGACCCTTATAACAGCTCCGATAAAAACCCCGGGTAAAGTACCGGCAATCACCACCCATGTTAATGGCCATACCATCCGGCCTTCGCGCCAATAGCGATAAACTCCGCTCGGGATGGCAAAAATGTTAAATACCTGGTTGGTAGCACTGACTGATGGATTGGCATACCCGAGAAAGGAAACCTGAAACGGCAGAAGCAGAAAAGCGCCGGAGACTCCGCCCATGGAAGTGAAGAACGAAATTACAAATGCTGTTACAGGTGGAATCCATATTGCAACTTCGATGTTGGCTGTCTGAAAAAACATTGCTTCCCCGGAAAATCATTATTGGTTTGAGGTCAGGAAAATAAAAATGTCTCATGTTATTTACAATCTGTACCATTAAGCGTCAATAGATTTTAAAAAACAAAAACCTCCGTGTTCTCCAGGACCTACGTGCTAAAACTTATTCAACAGGAACTTTACGCAGATTATCTTCCGTATTGAGCAGATTCAACCGGAATAACTTTTTTCTTGGGCCGGCTCCTTGACATCGTAATAGTAGTGCATTATGTTTGCTACTAGCAAATATTGCCAGAGGCAATTTAAACAAATGTAAACCAGAATATCAGGATAGAATCTATGATTGATCTTTGCGCCATCAGACGCATACAAACCTCGCTCAGGCGTTTTGAGCAAATATTGCGTGAATCCACCGGCCTGACCCTAAATGAGGCATTCTCCCTGTGCATATTAAAAAAGGAAATACACGAACCAGGGCTCATTGCCCGCGAACTGGAACTTTCGTCCTCGCGTCTTTCTCGAGTTCTCGAATCGCTTGAGGGAAAGGGGCTTATTATCCGGACTATTTCTTCAAAAGACCGCAGAAATATCTCGGTCTCACTTACAGAAACAGGGATAAAGGTTATTGAAAAATATCAGCGCAGTTCCATTGAACTGCCGGACGAATTACAATTTACCCAGACCGGGACAGATGAATAATTTATTTTTTACCATAAGGAGGCGTTCATGGCCAAATATGTAATA
>CAZJOB010000016.1:0-134 GCA_964547435.1 uncultured Desulfatiglans sp.
ACCCGCACGGAATCAGTTCCAGCAAGGGTGTATAATCTTCGTCAACAGCATAATTTGAGAGTGCTATCGTGGAGTACTGTTCAAAATACTCAGCGAGATCGGGGGCAAGAATGGCATCCCCGGGAATGTTCAAC
>CAZJOB010000016.1:144-4124 GCA_964547435.1 uncultured Desulfatiglans sp.
ATTGCGAACAACTACCTTGCCATCCTTTATTACACACACGGGATTAGCGAACATCTCCTGTTTATTTTCCGACGTGGCATATATGGCGACATCCGCGTCAGCGCCATTCCCAAGGTGCCCCTTATTTTTCAGCCCCAAAGTCTTTGCAGGCCCTGATCTGGTAATAATCGCGATCTCTTCCAGTGTGTATTCCCTTGTAAGATCCTTGAGACAGGTAAACCTGGCGGCCCGGGGATTGAGCCTTTCTAGCCATGACCTTCTATAGTCCAGGTCCATGAGCAGCCGGATAAGAAGAGGATACGAAGTAAATGGCCCCGCGTTAGGGTGATCCGTGGTAAGGAATATCCTCCATGGGTCATTTATCAGAAGCAAAAGCTCCAGCCCTACGCACCACTGTATGGCATTTACAAGCGATTTTGCGGAATATCTGATGGGGACAACGCCGGAACCTGTCTCCATTTCGATATCAGTGTTTGACCACTTTCCCTTCTTCATCTGATAAAGGCTGAACTCCATTGGCGCGTCCGCTGTCATGGTAACTGTAGGCCCGAACACAATCTGACCCGCGTCGCACGTGAACTCGGGGTGATTATTGAAGTATTCGGCAATAGCCGGCGCGCCCGATGAAAAACCTCCGCCGGCAGTCCTGTCATAGGAATGAAACTGGAGATGTGTGAAGTGCGCACGGTGACCTGAAAGGGCGCGCATGGTTTCAAGGGTAAAGTCTTTATTGCCCGGTTCTCCCAGGTGGTTCGGATGAAGGTGAATGGAATGTGGAAGGCCCATTTCATCCGCGGCCTCTGCAAGCCCTGTTATTATCATGCGGGGCGTAACCCCAAAGGGCGGCACGGGTGTATCCAGGTCAACAGGACCTTTATTCCATTTCCATGACTCCACACCTCCCGGATTTACTATCTTTATGGTGTAACCCCTTGTGGAATTGAGAAGCCAGGCGGTCAGCCCCTTAAGTCTTTCCTTTCGCCGGGTCTCATCCGGGTCGCTCAGCACCTTCATTACGAGATAATTATTGCCCATCAGTGTGTAACAGCCTGTGTCCAGAATGGGCGTGTCCCGCAGTTCCTCATGGGTGTGTTTTGCCTTTAAGGGCGGCATGGCTGCTTCGAACAGGGTGGTGTAGCCGAGAAGAGTGTATTCATAGCCTGTCATAAAGGTAGTGGGCACCATATGACCGCTACCTGAGCGGATTTTGCCCTTACCAGATCTGTAATAATCCCCGTTTTCCTCAGGGCAGAGAATGCGTCCGCTGTTGACCTTCGGACCTGCCACATGACAGTGTATCTCAACGCCGCCCGGCATGACAACGCTGCCTTTGGCATCAATAATCTCCGCGCTATCAGTCAGACTCTCCGATACTATCCTGCAGCCGCTGATATTGAGTTCTCTAATCTCCCCATTGATCCCGTTCGCAGGATCATATACACTGCCGTTTATGATCCTAATCATGGGTTATTCCCTCCCTGAGCCTTTTAAGGACCTCTTCATCCGATAAAAGATCCGATTCCACAAGTTTTTTTACCTTAAGGGCGACATTGTCCATGCGGTAAAAGGTGCCGGACGCAGCAACACCGGCCTGCGCCACGGGAATGACCACTGTTGCCCATTTTGTGGCAGGATTTATATGCGGTTCCAGATAGACAGTGGGGATCTGCTTGAGATAATCCACAACATCCGCCGGAAGATTCGAGCCCGGGTCTGTCGCCACTATCAGCGCGGCATCCACTTCCTTTCTCGCAAGCAGGCTGATCACACTGAACTCTCCTGGATTGTATCTGGGATAACCCCTGCTGAAATTTACCGCCAGGGGATAACCTGTCTGCCAGGTCATTACGTGGTTGCCTCCGGCCACATTCCCGTGACCTCTCATGGCCATGGCATAAAAGCGGGTATGGTTGTTTATTTCACTGACAAGAACAGACAACTGCTCCACATTAATATCCCTGCCCCTGCACTGTGTAACACCCAGGCCGAAAAATATAACCCCGTAATTACACACCCTGATCATATCCGCGAGCCTTTGCCATGTATTCAGGGGAACCCCGGCAATTGAGGCGTCTTCTTTAATGCCAAGCATCCTGCCTGAAACAAGCGCCCTGAGAACAGTGGCTATTTCAAAGGTTTTACCTGGCGTTACCTGTATAAACCAGTCCGCGGACTTTGTTGTTGGCGTGGGCCTGATATCGATTGCCACTATTTTACGTCCCTTGCGCCCTTCCGGCATGAACAGACCTTTTGCCGACACGGAATATCTCGTAAAATGACGCACATGCGCCTCAAGAGGATTGCAGCCCCAGAAGATTACCAGATCAGCCCTGTTTTTTATCTCCCCAAGTGTGCATGACGACATTCCCACCTGTTGTCTGGCAATTACACCGGGTCCGTGGCAGTAGGAGGATGGGTTATCGATTGTTGCCCCTAAAATTTCCGCGATCGCGACCATCTCCCTCTGTGCCTCTGTGGTTGTGCTGCTGAGGCCGTATACAAGGGGCGATCGGGCTTTTTTGAGTATTCCGGCGGCCTCGGATATGGCTTCATCCGGCATGACAGGCCTTCCGGATATGGTTGTCTTCGGGATATTGGACTGGGCGTGTAAAAGCTTGTTGCGGCCTATCATGCAGGCGTTTTTGACCCTTTTGATCCGGTTGTCTTCCACCTCAACCTCAAGGTCATCGCAAAGGCACCCGCAGAAGGTGCATATCGCGTCTTTATGGACAATCATAATATTACACCTTTATTCATTATGCCCCACCGGTTCAATTGTTACACTCTGACCTTTCCAGTCCGGCACCCCTGTGCCATGGGTATGAAGACCGCTGAAAAGCCTGTTGGCCAAAGGCCCCAGCGGCATAAAGAACAGGCCTCTTGGCACATCAGCAGGGTTGCAGGCAACAATGGCCTCGCCATAGGGGCTTGTGATTCTCGCCTGTTCACCCGGGGAGAGCGCCAGTTCATCCATGTCATCCGGATTTACGCGCAATGTGGATATCTCCTCAAGATACTCAGACGTCATCTTTCCTTTCATCATTAAAGCACCCTGCTTCGCGGTGCGCACGGTCACGAGAGTGCCATTCAGCCTGCCCATATGGTTTTTCCCTTAATAATGAATTTTGTGACAGCAAATTTAAGAGCATCAAATCCTTTGTGAAAACATGCTGTTACGTGTCTGGAGTATAGGCAAACCAGGGTAGCGTGTCAAGGACAACTCAATTTACTTTTTAAATTGTTTATAATAATGTTTAACCGGAGAAACCAACATAATGCCATTAAAAATCCTTATCCATGAATATTTTACCGGAGGAGGCTGGGATGGACCTGAGATCCCTTCAGGTCTCGCGTCAGAAGGGCTTGCAATGCTTCACGCGGTGCTGACGGATTTTAAAAGATGGGGCACGGCTGAGATTCACACCACAATTGACAGGCGGCTTAAAGGTTTTAATCTGCCGGCAGACAGTATAAATAATATCGATCCCGGAGAATATTGCCATGAGATTGAAAACCTGGCGCAACAGCACAATTTTGCCCTTATAATCGCCCCTGAAACCAAAGGCGCGCTTGCAGGTTTATGTAAAACTATGGAGGATAATTCCGTCTGTCTGCTTGGCTCCGGTTCAGGCAGCGTCATTACTGCCGGCGACAAATGGGAATGCCACAGAATCTTTGAGAAAGGCGGACTACCGGTCCCCGAAACCGTCAGGGCATGTGTTGAGACAGCGGCGAAGTCTGCCATAAAGATGGGCTTTCCCCTTGTTATAAAACCTGTTGACAGAGCCGGCTGTGAAGGTGTCCATCTTATTTCCGATTCAGGTTCACTTGAGGCGGTAATCAGGCATAATCCGGTCTACATGGATGGACTTCTTCTGCAGCGCTTTATCGCAGGAGAACACATAAGCATTTCCATGCTTGTTTCAGGACATGATGTCGCCTTTCTTAGTCTGAACCGCCAGTTTATCAGAACGGGGATT
>CAZJOB010000016.1:4161-4907 GCA_964547435.1 uncultured Desulfatiglans sp.
CACTAATAGATAACGATACTCGTGATATGGTTCACAGGGCGGTTAACATGATTCCCGGGCTGAAAGGTTATGTCGGCATGGATCTGGTTATGACAGATAGAGGATGCTCCATCATTGAAATTAACCCGAGACTGACTACCTCCTATGTCGGTCTGAGGAAGGTAATTAATATCAATCTCGCAGGATCCATATGGGATGCCTGCGTGAACAAAATACTTCCCCGTTCCGTGGATATTTATGGAAACGGGATTTTTGACAAGGATGACATGAAATGGGATCAGCCCCCTGTATAATAAACGGTTGGGACATCGGCGGGGCGAATATCAAGGCGGTTCAGATCGACTGCCGCTGTATGCCGCCAAGGATTATAAAAAACAAATACTGTCCATTTGAGATATGGCGCAGCCCTGATGAACTAACATTAATCCTCAAAAAAATAGCCGGTGAACTTGGAGTCGTGGAGAATCAGTCCCACTCAGTCACTATGACCGCTGAACTCTCCGATGCCTTTCAAACAAAACGAGAAGGGGTTATCTTTATTACAGAAGCCGTTGAACGGGCTTTTATGAATTCACCTGTCTATCTGTTTAACCTTAAGGGTGACTTCTTCAGCCCTCATGAAGCAAAGATGAACCCTCTTCTGTGCGCGGCTGCCAACTGGCTGGCAAGCGGCATCTACACGGGGATGTTTCATAGAGATTGTTTTCTCATGGACATAGGCAGCACAACCACCGACATTATCCCCA
>CAZJOB010000016.1:4917-14200 GCA_964547435.1 uncultured Desulfatiglans sp.
TAATGGCTATACCGATACAGAAAGACTGATAAGCGGGGAGCTGATATATTCAGGCATTCTGAGAACAAATCCTAATGTGATATCTCATTGTGTGCCTGTTAATGGGGCATGGTGCCCTGTTGCAGCGGAATATTTTACTGTTATGGCCGACATATATCTGATTCTCGGAGATATAACTGAACAAGACTATACATGTCCGACAGCGGATGGAAAGCCCAAAAATATTGATGCGGCGCGGGGCCGGCTGGCCCGCCTGATATGCTCAGACAGTGAAATGCTGAATATTAATGAGATAGATAATATAGCCCTTTTTCTCAGGGAAAAACAGATTGAACAGATAACCAGGGCCCTTGATCAGGCAGTTGCCCGCATGAAATCCTCCAAAGGTCTGCCCCTCGTAATAACAGGAGCAGGCGCCTTTCTGGGCCGTGTGATCGCGTCACGGTCCGGAATGCCGGTTCTGGATTATATGGATATGATACAGGGAGAATGCAAAGAAGCTGCCCTGACCAGCGTGGCAGTGGCATACCTGTTCTCTAAAAAGAGGTTAGAATGAAGACAGTCATAAAAGTTGGAGGAAGCCTTGAGCGGTATCCGGAAATATTGAGACTTGCCGCTGTTCTTGGAAATACCGGATACGGCGATAAGATCCTTGTGGTTCCGGGGGGCGGGAAATTCGCGGATGCAGTAAGAGAATGTTATAAAAAATACTCTCTTGAAGAAGAGATTGCCCACTGGATGTCCATTCTCGGGATGGATCAGTATGGATATCTTTTAAGTTCGCTGATCCCTGGAAGTAAAACAGTGACAGGTCTTGATAACATATGGTCAAAGGACAGAGATGGGCTGACGCCTATCCTTCTGCCCTTCAGACTAATGAAAAATAAAGATCCCCTTCCAAAAACATGGGATGTTACCTCAGACTCCATATCGGCGTGGATAGCCTCATTCGAAGGAGCTGACAGGCTGATCCTGCTGAAAAGCGCGGATGGATTTTCAGAAAATGAATCTATCTTGAGCGAAAGCACTGATCCGGCAAAAAAAATTACTCCTGGTCAACTGAAAGATTCGGATATTGTGGACAGGTATTTTCATGAGATAATTGAAAAAAATCCTATGGATTTATGGCTGCTTAACGGCAGGTTCCCTGATCGTCTTGTAAGGTTGTTTGAGACCGGCACAACAAGAGGATTGCATATTAACAGATCTGAGATCTGAGGCGCTCCACCCGGGTTTTTTCTATCCTCCCTTTCACCCGGTCACCAATACATGCAGCCCCTCTGAATCCTGTAATATCCGGGCCAATCTCTCTTATGCGGGGTATATCCTCCTCTGTAAGAGACCCGGCAAGGGCGGAGATGAGCCCCTTTTCACGGCATTCATTCACAAAGGCCTGTATTTTGTCAAAAGAGAGATTGCTGAAAAGATTTCCGTGGTTTTTAATGGCCGTATCCAGCATGCATCCGTCAACTCCGGCTTCAACTCCGGCTGATGGACATTCCAGTGGAGGCAGGGCGTGGATTCTACTGGCGTCGCCATAGGCCACGGCTATAATTTTTATTCGTGTATCATAGCCCTTTACAGCCCGGACTATTTCCTTGAGCAGATAGACTGCCCTTTTTTTCTCCCATAGACCGAAAAGCCCCACTTTTACATACTGGATGCCGCATACAGCAGCGCCAAGAGCGGCCAGCGCCATGGAACCCGGCTTATCAGGGGCGTCGCCGATTGCGGCGCTTACGGGAATATCAGCGGGGGTGATCTCACGGACCTTTCTGATAACTCCTGGGAAATTGGCACCAAGAGGGCCTTCAACAGGATTTTTTACGTCGATTATATCCGCGCCTCCTGCAACCGCGGATTCCACCTCTTTTTCATCGATGACGCTGATCAGTAACAGCATGTAATTATCCTTATTAACTTTTCAACCTTGTTATGTTAAGATAACGACCAAATTATTCAGCTTAATTCTTCGACATAAAGTATCACCAATAATTTGAAATGAACAGGTATTTTATAACCAGCCCCGGACAGGGAGGCATTATATGAAAACACTAAAAAGCCTTGGTTTTCAGAAAAACTGGACATATGAAACAATTGTCACATGCTACAGCGATACGCTTACACCCCATGTCTCCACCTTCGGACTGATAAGCCCTGATCTCAAAAAGATCGTACTTGAAATCTATGAAGGTTCAAAAAGTCTTTCTTTCATCCTGAATAAGAAGGATTTTGTCATAAACCTGTTATCCGATCCGATAATCTTTTATCAAGCCCTTTATGATAAAGAGAATCTTAGATTCATCAAACCGGAGAATGTGAATGCCCCTGTTCTCGCAAATGCGGAGACATATATCGAGGCCCGACTGCAGAAAACCCAGGAAAAAGAGCACCGCCAGACAATACATGCGGAAATAGTAAACATACATTCATCAAAAAAACCGGTTCTGATCAACCGGGCAGATCATCTTCTTCTGGAAAGCATTATTACTGCTACCAGGATTCATTATCTGCCTGAGGGAAAACCTGAAGAGACACTGAAGGATAATTACAGGGTTATCAATAAGGTCGCGCCCGGTTCACCCTGTATCGGCATCATGAAGAGACTTATTGAAAAATGTGGGTTTGAGGTGACATAGGATGCCGTCAAAATATCCCGATTATAATGCATGTCTTGATCTTCTGAGGATAAAGGGCTGCAAGGAGAATGTAATAAGGCACATAGAGACAGTGCACAGGTTTTCCATGATAATAGGAAACAGGATTGCCCTGCAGGGCTATTCACCGGATCTCGAACTACTGGAGGCAGGGGCCCTGCTTCACGACATCGGCAGGTCAAGGAGGCACGATATAAGGCACGCAATAGAGGGTGCAGAGATTGCCGCTGAGATCGGCCTTCCTCAGGATCTCATCAATATTATCATCAATCACATCGGCGCCGGATTAACAAAAGAGGACGCGGTCTTGCTGGGCCTTCCGGTTAGGGATTATATTCCCTTCACCCTTGAACAGAAGATTGTGGCCGCAGCCGATAATCTTACCCGTGGCAGTGAATTTCAGAGTATTGAAGAGCATGTTAAAGACCTCAGACGAAAAGGGCTGAATGAAGGGGCTGAGAGATCCATGTCTCTGCACAGGGAGTTGTCCGAACTGTGCGGAATCGATCTGGATGATCTTATATTAAATGAGACAGGTAACATATAACCTGCCTAATAGGCAGGAATGACACAGGAGAAAATGATGAGAGCGCTAAGCTGTATTAAGATTGATGAACTCGTAAAAAGTCGAATTTCCCCATTTGTCATTCCGCGACTTGCCTGCCAAGCCGTAGCCTTGGCGAAGGCTGGATCGCGGAATCCAGTATTTTCAACTACTTATAGAATCCGGCCGGAGTTTATTCACGGACTTGATTCGGGGCGGGAATTACATTTTCGGGACTTTTTACGAGTTCATCAAGATTCACCTTATCTCCTTTTAAAATAATCCTTTATCGCACAGCGCACTTGACATGAAAAAGAGCGGAAGATAGTATAACCATTAAAAAAAATAGCCTTCATTCATAATATGAGGCATTTAAAAAATATTGATTGGAAACAAATGATTCTTGTTCAGAAGTATTACCAATAATTTAAAAAAGGAGGATTTAAAATGGCAAAGATAGATCGTGTTCTGGTAGGTGAATCCCTGGTAGGCGAAGGAAATGAGGTAGCACACATCGACCTTATTATGGGTCCTCGCGGAAGCGCGGCCGAGACGGCCTTCTGTAATTGTCTGACAAACAATAAGGATGGATTTACCTCTCTGCTGGCGGTTGTTGCACCTAATCTTATAACCAAACCCAACACTGTTATGTTCAACAAGGTTACCATCAAGGGCGCCACCCAGGCTGTGCAGATGTTCGGGCCTGCTCAGCGTGCCGTTGCCATGGCTGTAGCAGACTGCGTGGAAGACGGAACAATCCCCGCAAAAGAGGCCGATGATGTCTTCGTCTGTGTGGGCGTTTTCATTCACTGGCAGGCAGCGGATGATAAAAAGATTCAGAAATACAATTATCAGGCCACAAAAGAGGCCATAAAAAGGGCTGTAGCCGGCGAACCAAAGGCGGCTGATGTGGTTGCCAAAAAAGGCAGCGTGGATCATCCCTTCCAGGCGGCAAAATAATTTTTTAAACGATGAACCGCTCAAGCAAACAGCGGTTCATCGTTTTTTTTATTTAATCCGGATTCGGAACCGCCTTTTAACAAAAGCACGCCATTCATCATTTGATATCCGGAGATTACATGGATAAAAAGACTATCAGACTGATCGGAATATCAGGCAGCCCCAGAATTGCCTCCACAGATTATGCCGTAAAGGCAGCCCTGAACTATGCGCGTGAAAGATTTAATGTGGAAACCGAATATTTTTCAGCACATAATAAACAGATAAATTTCTGCATTCACTGCGATTATTGCGTCAGAAAAAAACAGGGATGCGTTCACAAGGACGATATGCTGGAACTATATTCTATGATGGAACGGGCTGACGCCTGGATACTCGGAAGCCCTGTGTATCATGGCTCTATAAGCGGGCAGTTAAAGACCATTCTTGACAGGACAAGGGCCCTGGTGGCCAGAAAAAAGACTATATTTGCCGGCAAGGCAGGGGCGGGACTGGCCGTTGGAGGAGACAGGGCCGGGGGGCAGGAGCCTGTAATTCAGACAATAATAGATTTTTACATAATTAATGAGATGATTCCTGTCGGAGGCGGGGCATTTGGCGCCAATCTGGGCATGACGCTCTGGTCAAGGGATAAAAAGGCGGAAGGCGTGAAAGCGGATGATGAAGGGCTGAAGACCATTCATAAGACCGTTGACCGCCTTATGAAAGTCGCAAGACTTATTAACTATAGATAAGTGTCTGTGGCTAATCCAAAGGAGAAAACCTGAATGACTGTAAAAATTGTCTGGGGGATTACCGGATCAGGCGACCTTATTGAAGAGACCTTCAATGTGATGGAAGAAATATCCGGTATTGAAGAACTGGAGATTACAGCGGTTCTGTCCAAGGCCGGAGAGTCTGTTCTTAAATGGTACAAACTGGATGACAGACTGCAAAATATTGCAAAAAAAATAGTAATAGAAAAGGATGCAAATACCCCTTTTATCGCAGGATCTCTTCAGACAGGTAAATACAGGTGCCTGATTGTCGCCCCGGCTACCGCCAATACCGTGGCAAAAATCGTGAACGGAATAGCCGATACCATAATCACCAACTCTGTTGCACTGACCAACAAGACCGATACCGGCATATACATACTCCCGGTTGACAGGGAAAAGCGTAAAATCACCACAATACTCCCCGACGGCAGTTCATTTGAACTGACTATGAGGGATATTGATGTTGAAAACACGGAAAAGCTGAGAAAGATGAAGGGGATTACCGTGATAGGCGGTCCTGAGGAGATCAGGGATATCATTTTGGGGTATATAAACGGGGGTTAAAAGTAAAAGGTTAAAGGTTTTAAGTCTCAGGGTTTGAAAGACATTTTGAACGTTCGAACATCGAATAATCTTAAGATATCCTTATTCTTAATCCAGCCTTTATGCAGACAAGTCGCAACAAGGACAGCGCTCGCTCCGGCTTCTTTCAACTCATATAAATGATCCGGAGTGTGCACTCCTCCACCGGCGATGAGTTCATGACCGGGGAATTCCTGTCTGGCCATTTTCATGAGTTTAACGTCAGGACCGCTTCCTGTCCCAACCATGTCAAGCGTCAGTAGTATAAAATGCTCAATGCCTCTATTGGTGATTCTTCTGACAGCCTTCAGGGGATCAGAATATCTTAATGACTCACTACCCGATATTACTCTTCCTTCTCTTATATCAACACTGAATACGAGGTCCTCTACAGGCACTGATTCTGTGATAGAGACAAGCTGTTCCTCGCTGATAAGCGTCTCAGAGCCGACTATTACCCTGCCGGCGCCCGCCGCCTTAAGCCTTCCGGCAGATTCGCCGTCACTGATCCCGGCATCCACGCAGAACATGACATCGAATTTACCGGCCAGATCACCTATTGTCTGTCTGTTATGCCCCTTTTTCTGAATGGCATCCAGATCTGCGATATATATTTCACTGCACATGGTTTCATCAATAAGGGCCTTTGCCACTTCTGACGGCTGAGATCCTTGTGTAAGAATACTCTTAACCGGTTGATATTTATCACGCTCTCCCTTTACGGCATGCACTACGCGGCCGCCCATAAGGTCCATTACAGGAATTATCCGCATTATAATACCTTCAATTAATCAAAAACAGTTGCTGAAAGAAAAAAGGACACTGAATCGTTTACATAGTAAATTGATTTACTCTCAAGTCGCAACCTGAAAATGCCGATTTGTTAATATAAATGGGATTTTTCATCTTAGGGATTACTTATCTTTTACCATTTGCCAGGTGATCTCTTTGCATGGATTAACAACTTGTTTTTATTTGAAAAAATGAATAAAAATACCCTTATATATGTCGTGATTTTTTCCCTGATAACAGGCGCTATTCTCTTTTTCTCCTGCCGTGAAAAAGACCGCCTGAATATGATCAGACAATCCGGCAAAATCACTGTTATTACAAGAAATAACGCCAACTGCTACTATATCTATCGCGAAAGGCCCATGGGTTTTGAATATGACCTGGCAAAGGCTTTTGCCGATTACCTCGGCGTGGAACTTGAGGTTATAGTTCCTCCCTGGGACAAAATGATTGACGTCCTGAATAATAAAGAGGGGGACATTATTGCCGCGAGCTGGACCATTACACCCTCGAGAATGAAGCAGGCCAATTTTTCAAATCCTTATCTTTCAATACTGCAGCAGGTTCTTGTACATAAGGATACTTATGGCATCAGATCTGTTGATGATCTGGCGGGTAAGACCGTGCATCTGCGCAGAAATACCTCATATGAAAAGACCATAAAAAACCTGAACAAAGAAGGATTTGGAATAGGAATAGTCTATTATGCCGATACTCCCACAGAGGAACTGATAAGGATGCTAAGTGAAAAGGATATTGAAATAACCATGGCCGATTCCAATATAGCCATGCTTAATCGCCGCTATTACCCCGAAGTTAAGATAGCCTTTGAACTGGAGAATATTCAGTCCGTTGGGTGGGCCGTAAAAAAGGGGGAAGACACGCTCAGGCTGGAGATAAACAAATTTCTTAAAAAGATACAGAAAGATGGCAGCTTTCAAAAAATATATAACAGGTATTACGCCCATACGGATTCATTTGATTACCTGGACCTGAAAAAGTTCCACAGGCGGGTCGATACGAGGCTGCCGGTCTACAGTGATATAATAAAAAAGGCAGCGGAAAAGCATGGTTTTGACTGGCGATTGATTGCCGCAATGGTCTATCAGGAGTCGCATTTTGACCCGGCGGCAGTGAGCTATACTGGTGTAAGGGGGCTTATGCAGTTGACCGGAGGCACTGCCTTCGATCTGGGCATTAGCGATATCTTTGATCCTGAACAGAACATAATGGGAGGGGTAAGATACCTGA
Source organism: uncultured Desulfatiglans sp. (assembly GCA_964547435.1). GTDB lineage: Bacteria > Desulfobacterota > DSM-4660 > Desulfatiglandales > HGW-15 > CAZJOB01. The sequence continues at coordinate 12,462 of CAZJOB010000016.1, forward strand.
AAAGGCTGTATGACAGTTTTGAAGGGGCGCCTGAACCGGACAGGCTTTATCTGGCCCTGGCCAGCTACAACGTGGGCAGAGGGCATGTGATCGACGCCCAGACGATCGCGGAAGAAATGGAGAAGGACCCTTACAACTGGGATTCGTTAAAAGATATATTGCCGCTGCTGCAGAAATCCGGATATTATAAAAACACCAGATACGGGTATTGCAGGGGCACTGAACCGGTAAGATATGTTAAAAATATTTTGATCTATTATGACATACTCAAGAAGGATGCAGTGACTCAGATGGCTAATTCTTACTCATCATAAAACCCACCGCCTTTTCCAGCCCGTCAAGGGTGAGTTCAAACATGGGGAGGATCTCTCTTATCATGTGTATTGTGCGCGTATAGGCCCATTCATTTTCCATTCTGGGATTCAGCCAGACTGATCTGGGGAATGTCTCGGCTATGTACTGAAGCCTTCGAAAACTGGGCTGGCCTGAGCGCTCTTCGAGGTGTATTGATCCGTCGGTTGCCATTAATTCATAGGGCGCCATGCTGGCGTCGCCCACAATGATAAACCTGGTTTCAGGATCAAGACGTGACAGGTCATTTACAGGGAAAGGTTTTCGCATTCTGGGCGGATCTTCCCACAGGCAGTCATATATGGTGTTGTGAAAGAAATATGTCTTTATATTCTTGAACTGTGACCTTGTATAGTAAAAGAGCGTCTGCACGATGTCCACATAGGGCTCCATTGACCAACCGCCATTGTCTATTGCAAGAATCACCTTTAATCTGTCCCTGAGGCTTCTGTCATAAACAATCTCTATCTCCCCTGCATTTTTCATGGTCTGATATATGGTTTCATCAACATTTACCTGGTCTTTGGGGCCCACAGGAACCATGTTTCTCAGCCTTTTCAATGCCTCGCCGATCTGCGATTGCGTAAGAGGCCCTTCCTGTGAGTAATCCCTGTATCTTCGGTCCATGGCCACCTTTATTGCCGACCGGTTTCCGGACACACCGCCAACCCGCATGCCCCCCGGATGATATCCCGAGTGCCCGACAGGCGATGTGCCTCCCGTGCCGATCCATTTGCTTCCGCCATGATGGGCCTCTGTCTGTTCCTTGAGCCTGTCAAAGAAGTATTTGATCAGTTCCTCCTGGCTCATTTTGGAAAGTGTTGATTCGTCCACGCCAAGCGTGTCTGCTATTGCCCCGGGCGATCTCAGCCATTCGTCAAGCAGGGCGCGGGCCATTTCCGAAATAATCATATCATCCGGCTCCTGCAGCTCAGCCCCTTTAAAGTGATGGGCAAAGACCTGATCATAGAGGTCGAAATATCTCTCGCTTTTTACAAGTATGGCCCGGGCGGCAGTATAGAAATCGTTCAGCGAATTGATAAGCCCCATGCTGAGGGCCTTTTGAAGCCGAAGAAAAGAGGTAGGGGAAACCGGTATTCCTACCTTTTTGAGTGTGTAAAAAAAGGTTGTAAACATGGGGGTGTAGCTCCGTGTCTATTTCTTTTGTCTATATGTACTATTAGTTATAACTTTTTAGTGTCTGCAAACCGGTACAAGGTATAAGGTCTACGGTATAAGGTCTACGGTTTAAGGTCTACGGTGTAAGGTCTATGGTTTAAGGTCTACGGTATAAGGTATACGGTGTAAGGTATACGGTGTAAGGTGTGCGGTTTATGGCCCAAAGCTGCTATCTAAAACCCTGAACCATATACCTTAAACCGTAGACC